>WQVI01000027.1 GCA_009781625.1 Defluviitaleaceae bacterium
GATTATAGTACAAGTCCGAAGCAATCCAGTTAGCCGATGAGTATAAATTTTGATATTGACGTAAGCTGGATTGCTTCGGCCCTGTACTGTATTGGCCTTTAAACCACCGTTGGCCTCGCAATGACAGTTGGACGCTACAATGCTAATTGGATGTCCGCGGCAGTCCAACTGTCATTGCGAGGACTACGACAGTTAAATTATGATTATAGTACAAGTCCGAAGCAATCCAGATGGCCGATGTGTATGAATTTTTGATATTGCCGTAAGCTGGATTGCTTCGGCCTTGGGCGGTATTGGCTTTTCAACTACCATTGGCCTCGCAATGACAGTTGGACGTTGCGTTGTTACCGGATGTCCACAACAGTTCAACTGTCATTGCGAGGACTACGACAGTTGAATTATGATATAGTAAAAGTCCGAAGCAATCCAGATGGCCGATGTGTATGAATGTTGATGTTGATGTAAGCTGGATTGCTTCGGCCTTGGGCGGTATTGGCTTTTCAACTACCATTGGCCTCGCAATGACAGTTGGACGTTGCGTTGCTAATTGGATGTCCACGACAGTTGAAATGTCATTGCGAGGACTACGACAGATGAATTATGATGTAGCCCAAGTCCGAAGCAATCCAGTAATATTTATAACACACACAAGTATGCTCATTGAACACCCCATGAGCATCCTTCTAAAGCCGATGATACCGGCGTTTATAGAAGGGTGTTCAAGATGTTCAAGGGTTTTGTAGGGCGGTGAACACCCTTGTTATAGCAAATTACAAATGGGATATATCATTTTCCAATGTCATGCGAAACCTTCCGTCATCGCCCCTCTCAAAGCAATGCACGGCGGTGTTGCCAATGTGAAACCTTTCCCGGTTTTCTATAGGTATTTGCAAAAAATAGCATATCGCCGCGCGTACAGTGCCAAAATGGCCCACGATGATGATGTTTTGATGGCGCTTTGCTGTTATCTCATCCAAAAAGGCATAAATTCTGGCGAAATAGTCGAAAACACTTTCGCCGCCGGGCAGAGGCTGGTTTAAGGCGTGGTGATGCTGGATATCGTAATGCACATCGTGATAAATTTGCCCCTCGTATATGCCAAAGCTGGTTTCTCTCAAGGCCGGGGCCGTCACAAATTCCGCATTATGATGCCTGTTGATAATTTCGGCGGTTTTCGCGGCGCGCAAAAGGTCGCTTGCGTATATTATGTCCACTTTTTCATTTGCAAGGCGCGCACCAAGCCTTTCGGCCTGGGCAAGCCCCGTCTCGTCAAGGGGTATGTCCATGTGGCCCTGTATGCGCCCTTCGGTGTTCCAGTGGGTTTGGCCGTGCCTAACGGTAAAAATCTTCATCGCACTTCCCTTTCTATAGCCTTCAATTTACCAAAACACGCCCTTATAGCTTTCAAAAACATATCTGTCAAAATACCCCCACGTTAAATCAAAAACCTGCTCTCCTTGGATATAATTCCATTCATGTTGGTTATGTTCGTGGTTCATATTAATTTGCGCGTTTAGACGATTGCCTGTAAAGCTGTTTATGCTCTCCATCATGCTTTCAATTTGCCTTATCGCATATCCGGCAACATCTTGATTATACATGTCAACATCGTCGCCAAGGGTAATCCAAATTGATAAACGGATTGGGGCCATTTCAAACACATTGGCAGGCGTTAGTTGTGCAAGGCGTATCGCGCCGTCAGGGGTTGCCAACTGTCTTTTATATTCATCTGTTGCACGCTTCCATTCTTGATTTTCGGGAAGATGTAGGTTTAGGCCGGCTCTTGCTATAAACGCAAACACATTGGTTGATGGCGCAAGCGGAAAATCCTCCATGTAAACATCAAGGAAATTCTGCCTAAAATATGCCCCGATATAGCGTTCTACATAACGTTCAACTTGCCATGCAAACCCAAGTTCGTTGTTAAGCACAAAATGCCTTGTATCCCCGTTGCCGTCTTGATATTCAATCGTCCATTCTATAAACTGCGCCGGCCCTATATCCATCCTTTCCGGTATCTCAAACCTTTCTTCTTCGGATATGACCAGCCAGTCATAATCAAACATGGTATTGAGAGTGTCCGCATATCTTGCGATATAGTCGGCGTCAAAAATACGCACGATATCGCGATCGCGCGGCGGAAAGTGGACGCTGCAAGAAGACATTGTAAGCAAAGGTATAGCCAAGAGAATTGCCATAAATTTTTTCATACAAACCTCTCAAAATTCAACGCTTTACATTTCCAGGCCTCTCATAAACAACGCCCTCTTCGTTTTTCTTTATGCGCACCGCCGACCAATCCTCGTTTAACGACACCTGGGACACGGGATGGAAGCCGACAGAAAGCAGAAGCTCCCATAAGCTATCGCGGTTGATATCATATTTTATCTTTCCGCGGGATTTTGGGTACGAAACCCAAAACAGCCCCGCATCTTTATGGGCTTTAGCGGCCTGCGGAAACCTTTCTTCAAATTGCTGGCGGCTTTCAATAAACAAATGTACAAAATCTGCCTGGCCATCACCACCCCAAATCATTTCAGGCCATTTTGGATAGCCATCAGGCGCATAAAAAACCGCCGCTGTGCATTGCTGCTTTGCCCTCATCTTTTTGAAAATTGCAATATCCATCACGTCTCTCCAATCGACATATCTTTCGTGGGGGCGGATTGTGGTCGCCTGGGAAATAACGGGCGACCACAGGTCGCCCCTACGACGCAAAAATGCTTGATTTCATGATAACTCTCCCGATATGTATTTACTAACATAAGAAATATCGTCTAAAACAGGCACGCCGCAGGACAGCAGCGCATCCTTGCTTTGATGCCCGCTTGAAACCAGCACGCAATCTGCCCCAAGGGCTTGAGCCACCTCGTAGTCATGCTGGGTATCACCTATCAAAAGGGCGTTGTCTACGCCCTTTCTTGCCATATAATCCAACCCTATGTCCACCTTGCTTTTGGCGTAGATATCGGAAAGGCCCAGCATCTCGTCAAAATAATGGGCGATGTTAAATTCGCTTATCTGGGACAGCAGATTATCCGTCTCTGAAGCTGATAAAATTATTTGTGTTGCGCCGCTTTGGTGGATAAGGCGCAATGTGGCTTCTGCATTGGGATGCAGCCCGCAATTGCCGCTTTTGCCCCCATGGTAAAGGGCGATATATTCTTTGGCCACATCCTCAAAAGCCTCGCTGTTAAAGTTGAAACCCACGTTTTCGTAATATCTAATGATAGGGAAGCAAAAGGCGTTGTGATAGTTTGCAAGGCTTTGCAATGTTGATATACCGCGCCTTGCAAGCATAATGTTGATGCACTTGATGCACCATGCAACATCATCAAGCAGGGTGCCGTTCCAGTCCCAGATAACATGGGAATATTTTCTAATATTCATCTTTTTTATCCCGCAGCATCAAATCTACCACGGCATCTTTTGGGTTTTTGCCTTCAAACAGGGCCTTGTTAATTTCCTCGACAATGGGCATGTCCACGGCATATTTACGGGCCAGCTTTTGGGCTGTTTTTGCGGTATGCACACCTTCCACCACCATGTTAACTTCTTTTAGTACATCTTCCACGGGCGCGCCGCTTGCCAAAAGGTTGCCCGCCCGCCAGTTTCTGGAATGTCGGCTGGTGCAGGTAACGATAAGGTCGCCTATGCCGGAAAGGCCCGCGAAGGTTTGCTCGTCCGCGCCCATGGCCACGCCCAGCCGGGCGGTTTCTGCTATGCCCCGCGTCATAAGGGCTGCCTTGGTGTTGTCGCCAAAGCCCAGGCCGTCCACAATACCCGCCGCAAGGGCGATGACGTTTTTGATGGCGCCGCCAAGCTCTGCACCAATGATGTCCGATGTGGTGTACACGCGGAAACTACCGTCCGAAAAGGCATTTTGCACGGTTTCGGCGGTTTTTTCGCAGGTGGAAGCGGCCACAACCGTTGTGGGCATATTGCGGCTTACCTCTTCGGCGTGGCTTGGCCCCGTGAGGCAGGCAATTTTGCAGCCGGGGGCAAAGTCTGTTAAAAATTCGCAGATGCGGATGTCTCTGCCTTGGATGAAGCCCTTGGATGCGCTAACCAAAATGCTGCCATCCGCAAAATATGGGGCAAATTTTTGCGCCGTGGCCTCAATGGCGTGAGAAGGCAGGGTTATCAAGAAAATTTCGGCCCCCTCGGCGGCTTTTGCCACATCGCTTGTAATGCATATGGACTTAGGAATTGCAACCCCCGGCAAAAAGGCCTTATGTTCTCTTTCCGCATCCAGCTTTTGCGCCATGTCGGGGTTAAATTCCCACGCGGTAACGGTGTGTCCGTTTTTTGCAAGCAAACAAGCCAAGGCAATGCCCCAGCTGCCAAAACCTATAACAGTAATTTTTTTCATAAGCACTCCAATAATTTTATCGTGTATTTACAATGATTATATCAGAAAAAAGTTAACGTGGCCAGAAGTTTTTGTGTTGCAAATCTTTTGTAATTGTGTTACATTATTTCAAAGGAATTTAAGATAAGAATAACGGAGGTAACGCATATGCTTGATATAAGAAAATTGCGCAGCGATTTTGAGGCCGCCCAGGCCGCCCTTGCCCGCCGCGGTAAAAATATAGACCTTACGCCGTTTTTGGAGATGGATGCAGAGCATCGCGCCCTGATAGCGGAAACTGACGGCCTAAAGGCCCAGCAAAACGCCGTGTCAAAGCAGGTGCCCTCTTTAAAGGCCAAAGGCGAGGATGTAAGCGGCATTTTTGAGGAAATGAAGGCTCTGTCCGATAAAATTAAAGGCCAGGACGAGAAGCTGCGCCTTGTGGCGGAAAAACTGGACGACTTTTTGCTGGGCATACCCAATTTGCCCCATAGCGATGTGCCGGATGGCGCGGATGCAGACGATAACAAGGAAATGCGCCGCCATCTTGCGCCTACGAAATTTGATTTTCAGCCCCTGGCCCATTGGGATATCGGCACAAATTTAGGGATTTTAGACTTTGAAATGGGCGGTAAGGTTACGGGGTCTCGCTTTACGTTTTACAAAGGCCTTGGCGCACGTCTGGAGCGCGCGCTGATAAACTTTATGCTTAATACCCACATTGATAAACACGGCTATACGGAAGTTTTGCCGCCGTATATCGTCCATCGCCGCTCTTTGGAAGGCACGGGGCAGCTGCCAAAATTTGATGAAGATAACATGTTTAAGCTTGAGGGCACGTCATATTATCTTAATCCCACAGCCGAAGTGCCCATAACCAATATGTATCGCGAATCTATTTTAGACGGGGCCATGCTGCCCATAAATCACACGGCCTATGCGCCAAGCTTTAGGGCCGAGGCGGGTTCTGCCGGGCGTGATACCCGCGGCCTTATCCGCCAGCACCAGTTTAACAAGGTTGAAGTGGTAAAATTTGTTAGGCCGGAAGAAAGTTATAACGAGCTTGAAAAGCTGGTGGGCCATGCCGAGGAGATTTTAAAGCAGCTTGGGCTGCCTTATAGGGTTTCTCTTCTAAGCGCAGGCGACATGGGCTTTTGCTCTGCTAAAACCTATGATATAGAAGTGTGGATGCCAAGCTATGGCGCCTATGTGGAAATTTCTTCATGCTCTAATTTTGAAGATTTTCAGGCCAGGCGGGCGGGCATACGCTACAAAGACGCCGTGGGGGATAAGGCCGCCTTTGTGCATACTTTAAATGGCTCTGGCCTTGCCGTGGGCCGCACCACCGCCGCTGTTTTGGAAAACTTCCAAAATGCCGATGGCTCTGTAACAGTGCCCGAGGTACTTGTTCCATACATGGGTGTATCTGAAATTAGAAATTAGGGGTTGATATAAATGCGCCATAACGACTTTTATAAATCTTTAGGGCTTTCAAGCCTCATTGGCAGCAAGCGCAAAATGAACAAGGTGCTGCGCTTGGCTTCTTTCGAGCCCGATTTTAAATACGAACGTAAACAGGACAAGAAAGGCCGCATTTATTTTGACCGTTATAAATACCTGGGAAGCGGCTTTGGCGTAAGTGTGCAGGGCTATCGCCACATGCGCATAAACAAAGAGGGCAAAAAGGTGGAGAAGCATGTTGTGCTGGGCTGGGGGATGTTTGCCGAAGGGCACGAGGACAGCGCCATCGCCAATGCCTTTATAGACACCGATAGCGAGCAGCTATCATATTGCTTTGCCGAAGATGCCGCCAGCTGCAATGCCTTTGAATTTCGCGCAAACAATGCCCTGGAAATTGTGGATAGATACAAGGCATTGGCAGATTATGACGAAGTGCAGGATTTTGAAGCAGGCATTTCAAAAGCAAATGTGGCCATGCTAATGACTTTTGGCACCATCCTGTTGCCTGTTGCGAAAAATGAATCGGCAATTAACTTTCGCGCACAAGAAGAAGCCACCATGCGCGAGCTTGTTTCCCGCGCGCGCTCCGGAGATATAGAAGCAGAAGAAGATCTTCATCAAATGGCCAAAAAACAGGAAATAGACCTGCGCGAGCGCCTGGCCCACGAAGATTTGCTGTCTGTTTTCGAGGGATATTTCCTTAATTTGATAGAGCAAAGCGGCATCTTCTCCATTTTGGCCGACATTCACCGCGTGGATGAAATAACCAACGAAGCATCCCGTGAAAAGCTTTACCGCCTTAGTGTATCCGTAACGGGCATTAAAATGACGCTGTATGTAAACCAAGAAGACATCGTGGGAATGCCTCTGGAAGGTATGCGCATAATGGGAATGGGGCTTTTGCAGGGCAATGTTATGTTTTCATAAAAATTTTAAACCACGGAAAGCACAGAAATACACGGAAAGTGCATAAGGACGAGGTTTTCCGTGTCCTTCCGTGCTTTCCGTGGTTTAAAAATATTTATTTAGATATGCCTTGTTTTTCTTGATAAATCCTTAGCATTTCATTATAATGCTCGCCCGTCTTTCGGTAATATATCTCGCTTAAACCAGACATTACGGCTATGCCCAAGGCTATGATACCAACGCCAATTAGCCATAGATATGCCCAATTTGTTGGCAAAGCAAAAGATGTTAGAAAGCATATGGCAATTAAAAGGATTAACGAAAGGTTGAATACCAAGGCTCTCTTAAAAAATCTCCATTTTTTAATTATCTTTTCTCCAAAAAACACTTCCCATAAAATGGCTATAGCTATTGCAAGCACCACACCTTGCAAGATGAAGGCAAAAGGTATGCTGTATTCAAATTCTGCCCCTGTAAGCCGGGCATAAATTGTGCCAACAACCATGTAAAAGCCTACAAGCCCGGCTAATACTCCGCCGGCGATAAATTTCATCGGCATAACAAAACTCATCAATTTTTCCATACATGCCACCACCCTTAATTAATTTCCCATAGCAACGCACTTCTCAAACCAGTCTTTCTAAAATGCATATTGCTTGATACAGCAACAGCCGTCCCGAAGACAAAGGTTGAAGCAATGCCGCTTATAATCCATATAAAATGCCCTTCTGCCCCATTGACGACAGGAATTAGCATAGAAATTACAAACAATGCCGCCAAAGCCACCAAAGATATTATATATCTTGTGAAGAAGCCCCACGGCTTATTGAACGAGAAGCACAGCACCCATGCAGTAGATGCAACCAAAGACACAGCGATGCCCTGTATAAGCAAAGCAAAAGATATATGATAATTGAAAACCTCACCGCCCATCGAAGCAAACAACGCGCCTATTGCCATATACAAACAGACAGTAAACATAAACATGGCGGCCCCTAAAGCCTTGCAACTAAGCTCCATTTTCTTGTTAATCTTGGTCATTTTATCCCCAACCTTTCTTTTAATAATTTTGCGTATTGCCTTGAAACAATCAACCTTTCGCCGCCTTGCATAGTAATCTCTATGCGCCCGCCAAAATCCGGGCATAAAGAGGCTATTTTGTGCGTGTTTAGAATTTGTGACTTCGCGCTTCTTATAAATCCTGCGTCAGAAAGCATTTCTTCAATTTCATAAAGCTTTAGCGGCGTTTCGTATACTTCTGACTTAGTGTATAAGAATGATTGTTTGTCTACAGATTCGAAATACAGCACATCTCCTATGTCTATCAGATAAGTTATGCCGCCCTTGGTGCAGGAGAGCTTTTTGGCATAGCTGTGCAGCAGAGATTCTAATTTACGGATATCCTCTGTAGCCTTGGGACATTTGATAGTGACTTCAACACCATCAAACCCTTCAACAATCTCTATCTTCAAATTATCACCCCCAGCAAATTATGTTCTATAGATTTATTATAGCGGCTATAACGGCATAGTTCAATGCAACTTGGTAAGTTGTGGCGGCAACTTAGTTTCTGCGAAGAGAAAACCTATTGACAATAATAGTACTATATAGTATAATGCTATATAGGAGGTGATTATAACGAAAAAATACGGTGGATTTCTTATGTCGCAAATTGGGCATCTTAGCGGCCGCACTTGGGAGCGTCTGCTTAAAGAATGCGGTGTGGACGCCTTTAACGGCCCACAGGGCAAAATACTTTATGTGCTATGGGAGCACGAAAAACTAACCATTACGGATATCGCGCGGCTAACTTCCCTGGCAAAAACGACGCTTACCAGTATGTTGGACCGCATGGAAGGAGCAGGGCTGGTGCAGCGCATACCGGACAAGAAAAATCGCAGGCAGATATTTGTAGAGGTGACAGAAAAAGCTAGAGAATATCGCGAAAAATATGACCAACTATCCGACGATATGAACGGCATTTTCTACAAAGGCTTTACGGATGCAGAGATTGCAAATTTTGACAGCCAATTGCGCAAGGTTTTGAAAAATTTTGAGGATGAGGGAGTGTAAAAAATGGATAAGGATATAACTGGTTTTTTGGTTAGGGCAAAGCAAGCCATCTTTGCGGGTGAAGTTGCAAAGATGGAGCCATCAAGACCAAATTCAAAGGATTTCCAGTATGTTGAAGGAAATTTAAAATATATTGACACATATTTGGGCAGTGCCAATTTTGCCGGAGAAGAAGCGATGTGGAAAGATGATATTCCCTTTTGGTCAATGAATTACATCGGCAAAACTTTGTCGGAAGAATCCCAAATAACAGAAATTTTTCGCTTTTTAACCGAAGCCCTGTTGCTTGTGCCGGAAGAATATCCATTTCGCGGCCCGCAGCATTATACAAATGGAGACTATTCTTACAAATGTACCATCAAGGGTGATTTCCACTGGTTTTCGGGCATAGAAGAAATATTTTACAAAAATGATAAGGTTTATGAGCTAACTTTCCATGGCGGTGATGTAAAGTAAACGGCTATAGTTAGCGCAGTTAGAAGATTAGGTTTCTAGGTGTTTTTTATTCTCCTAGTTTTAGCCAGCGTCACCGTGCCCCATTGGCTAAGGCCGGGGCATGTGGATGTGGTGCCATTACAATATTCGGCGTAATATGGCTCTTTAAAACCAATGCGTCGGATATATTCATTAAAAATCCTATCCACAATGTGCGCTACAGAATCAAATATATTACGCCCATGTACATAATATTGGTCCACAGTGGTAGAATTGGTGATGTTAAATGGATATCCTTTTGATGGGTACCATTCTGTATACACACGATTAAGCGTTAGGCTTATTTGGCAAAGAATATTGGCCTCTAGGGCTGCTATGGGCCAGGTTGGGTAAATTTCTGACGAAGCGACGTTTTTGATATAGTCAATGAAAGGTACAGATACTACGATGGCGTGGCTGTCAGGGCGGCCAAGCTTTACCTTGATATAATCAGGTATGATAACTTCGCGCAGCACCCTGGGATTTGGCGGCTCTGTTTCGTGTTGCCTTGGCGTGGGGTCTTTTAGGGCATTGGACTCTATAGTTATTGTTTCGGGCTGGTTGCGCAAGCCACTGGTTGTTAGCGGGTGTAAAACCACAGGCAAAACCGAATTTACTTTATCAAAAATCTGGACGCCATCGATGTTTAAGGGCCTAAAGCCAGGGGCATTTATCTGCACATTGTATGTACCGAAAACCGGCCCTGTGTATGCAGGGTCTTGTGTTAGGGCACTATCAGGCGCATTAAGCGTAATGCCATCGGCCAAACCCCCTTCATCACTTGTTTTTTGATACAAGGCAGCACCCGAGGTGTCAGTTACACGAATTTCCGCACCCGCTACAGGCAAATCTCCGTTTGCTGTCCTTATTTCAAAGCGTAATGTTCCACTTCCCATATAATCTCTCCTCCACAAACATATATACCAAAGTATATTGCCATTGCGGAAGAAATATTAATATTTTGTCATATTTTGACAAGCCGTATGGGCACACAAAAAGGCATCCCATGGATGCCTTTTAACTTTACTTTTTCGGGGCTTGTCGTTTGCCTATGGCTTGCTCTACCGCATACATGGCGCGTATCAACCCAGCTTCGTCAAAGGGCCGGGCAATGAAGTAAAGGCCTATGGGCACACCGTTTCGCCGCGCATCAATGGGGATGGTGCCTGATGGCAGGCCTGTCAGCGGTGCTATGCCCATATGCGCCGCGGCCCCAATAAGGATATCAAAATTATTGTCGGCAAAAATTTTGTTAAGGTCGTTTGCGGCTTTCTGCCTGCGATGCAGGGCTTCGATGTATTCGTCAGCGATAAGGCGGCCATCTGTTTCGTGCAAACACTCTGCCAGCAAGGTTTGGCCATATTTCAAGCAGGTGTCACTATTAACTTCGTTAAAATCCACAATTTCTTGCAGGGTTTTCATCTTTGCATTCACAGTGGATAGGTAATGGTCCATGCAACGCTTAAACTCATGCTTGGCAATTGGCCAGCCGATATAATCCCAGGGCGCTTCGGGGGTTACGCCCGGTATATCCGGCGTAATGGCAGCTCCTGCGGCTGCAAGGGCATTAAGGGCACGTTCTAGGGCCGCGTTAAATTCAACATTTTCATCATTTGCCTCACCGTAAATGCCTATGCGCAGGCCTTTTAGGCTCGTGCTATCCAAATTCCGGGCATAGTCACCACCGCCTTGCAAAACGCCCAGCAAAATGGCTGCATCGCGCACCGTGCGGGCCATAGGGCCTGATGTGTCCAAAGTGTTTGAGATTGGGATGATGCCGCGGCCTCGCAGAAGGCCCGCCGTGGGTTTGATGCCCACAATGCCGTTTGCCATAGCGGGTGCCACGATAGAGCCGTGGGTTTCTGTGCCAACGCTGACGGCGCACAAGTTGGCAGCAACAGCCACCGCAGAGCCCGTGCTGGAGCCCGAGGCATCTTCCGCATGATTATAGGGGTTTTTCACCTGGCCACCGCGCGAACTATAGCCGTTTGTCATGCCCTTCGTCATCCAATTAGCAAATTCTGTCATATTAACTTTGCCAAGGATAACAGCCCCCGCTTTGCGCAGATACCGCACGATGTCCGCATTCCGCGGCGCAAAATTGTCGGCAAGGGCAAGGCTGCCGGCAGTTGTGCGCATTTTGTCCGATGTGTTGATGTTGTCCTTTAACAAAATGGGTATGCCGTGCAACGGCCCACGCGAAATGCCCCTTGCGCGCTCTTCGTCCATAGCGCGAGCAATTTCCAGCGCGTCGGGGTTAACTTCCAGCACAGAATTATGGCCGCCTTCGCAGCTATCCACCTCGGCAATGCGCCGCAAATACATTAACGCCAGTTCCTTGTAAGAAATTTCGCCCCTTGCAACGGCCGCTTGCATGTTGGCAATTGTGGCTTCTTCCAGTTTAAACATTCTCTATCCCTCCTCTAAAATTCTTATCAAAAGTTCCGTCGTTACATCCAAATCAATAAAAAGAAGCGAGCCATCAAAGCCAGAGGCGTGAAAGCCAAAACGCCGCACCCTGCCCGCCTCGTCCACAAAAGATATCCCTCTATGGGGGTACAAATCAGCATGTTGACGCCAGTTTACGACGAAAGGTGTTTCGGGCGGCAATGTGTCCAGCGAAAATAGCTGCTGGGAAACATGCGGAAAACCATAATCATCATGAATAAGCTCTAACCATTTAAAATCATTTAGCGGGACATTTGCGGTAAGGGCCACGGACACATAATAGCGCTCGTCCATGGTAAGCTGCTCTTCAAATTTAATTTGTGTTTTATCTCCCGCTGGCGGATCTCCGACGGTTATTGAAATTTCATTTGTTAACTTATGTGTTGGACCAAGGGGTGCGGGCTCGCTTAAAAAGTGCGTAAGCACGAAAGACCCCATGCTGCCGCATTCCGGCCTTTGGTTCATGTCCAGATAGAAAAATTGCCTCATATTGTTTTCGTCGATAAAGGATATGCCCATACTGGGCGTGTCCCCTTGTTGGTTCCATGTTGTGGTAAAGCGATTATCAGGCGACACCTCGTCCACAACTTCCAGCACCTCGCGGTTTGCCATATCAAACACCTGAAAATCCCGCAAGGTAGAATTCGGCGTAAAAGTAATTTCATCATCTTCGTTCCAATTCCAAGCCCTTAATATGGGAAATTCTTGAAGGCGAAACCAATAATAGCCCCTTGCGTCATAATGAAAGGCAAAATATCTCGTAACATCGCCATCCATAAAAGATATGCCCCTATGAGGCATAGAGCCTCGCGGAAACCAATCTACCACCAATATGTCTTCCGGCAGCAACATGTCCATCCAATGCAACGTATTTTCAACGTCAAATTCAAGCTCTGCACCGTTAATTTCGATATACCTAAAGTTGCGCAGCGGGACATTTGCCGAAAAAGCAACTTGTCCGTAAAATTGGTCGTTTACATGTGCAATAGTTAGCACGATTTCATCGGATATTTGAAAAGTTGTTCTGCTGGTGAAGGCCGCCCAGTTAAATATGATATCGTAGATATTGGCTTCGGTGATGGCGTGGGTTGAAAAAGGGCGCGCTTGTCGCCATGTGCTGTAAATATGCCAATCGTCTTCATGCACCTCTGTGATGACGGTTTGCCCCTCCACCAGTTCGCCATAATACACATAATGTATGTCAAACATGGCATATTCAAAGAAAATGCCCGGAAAATCAAAGCTGCCGGAAGCAGAAAGTTGGCCATGGGCGCGCCATGTAGGCATATAATCTAAAAAATTAACTTCACCGTCATAAAAAGTGTGTATCAAAAAGCCGGAGCCATGGGCCATGGTTGCGCCGATGTAATAAATTAGCAGCTCCGGCACACCGCCGCCCGTCAAATCCCTTAGAACAAAAGTAAATTCACAATCTTCTGTTATTTCTTCAAAATGCCCTTCTTTATGGAAATTGGACGGGTCGCGCAAAAAGTCAGCGTATGCCTCTTCCCATGACACTGACGTTGTTTGTATTGGGGTTTCCGGCGCAACTTCAAGAACAACTTCATCAGCCACGACATAAGGCTCGCTGCAAGCCGATAAGAAAAACACAGTGAAAATCAATATAGTCAGCAGGGTCTTGCATCTCTTCATAATCGCTCTCCTATAAAATCGGAACATGCCCCTTGTCCATGGCATCAAACAAAGCCCGCAAATTGCGCGGCACAGTTTTATATGCACCAAACCCCAGCATATCAATTTTTTCTTTAAGCTCTCCTGTGACATCGTCATAGGGCAAGCCGGCCAACAATCGCTGGGTTTCCTGGTGATTAAAGGACGCTTCGATGGTTTTTTGGTTCACGTTTAAGGGGCAACGCGCTTGGCACATCAGGCAATAGTAATGTGTGTGGTGTGCAGTATGGGGCAGCCATTCCGGAAAGTGGTCTTCACTTTGCTGCAATGCCGTCAAGCACTTTTGGCCATCCGAAAGAAAATCATCAGGGCTTAGGGCGCCCGTGGGGCATTTTCTAACGCAAATCCCACAAGTATCGCATTTTGGCGAAACCACAGGCCCTCTCCATATGTCTTCATCACAGGGCATCTCTGTTAAAAATGCCCGTAAGGACAAGGCGCTGCCCATGCCGGACACATAAGCAATATTATTTCTGCCATATTCCGCCAGGCCACTTTGCACCGCCAGGCGTTTCAGCGGCAAGCGGGTTGCTTTTTCTATGCCATAACCCGCGTTTTTTACCGCCCTTTCTATGTATTCATCAGTTTTTTCCGCAGGTACGAAAACAGGCGCGAAGGCCTTGTATTCCTTGCCGTCAAGGGAAAATGTAACGCGCGCGTAAAGAGGGCGCGGCACAGCAACAATTATTATAGATTTCATCTGGGGCGGTATGGGCCCAAAGCGATAAATTTCATCAAAAATCCATTTTTGATAGTCGTTTAGCTGCTTTGTGGCACGAAATTCAGCCAGCTCTGCTTGCAAATGCGTTAAACGTTCTATGGAAACAACTGCCAGGCGGTCGCCTTTGCTTTCCGCCAAAGATTTTAGCTCGTTAATCATCCATATCTCCTTATCGTTCTCCAAAAATTGCGGTGCCAATGCGCACCATATTTGCGCCCTCTTCAATGGCCACTTCATAGTCAATTGTCATACCCATGGATAAAAATTCCATGTCAAAACCTGCAATCTTTAAGTCCGAAAACAATTCCGCCATTTTACGGAAGTGGCCGCGGTTTTCTTCGCCATCATCCACAAAGGGGGCAATGGTCATCAGGCCTTTTATCGCTATGTTGGGCAAGGACGTTATTTCCCGGGCAAGGGCCATAGCAGCCTCGGGTGCTATGCCATGCTTGCTGCCCTCATCAGCGATGTTAACCTCAATTAACACATCAGCAACCACATTTTCGCGCAGGGCTATGCGGCTTATTTCTTCCGCAAGCTTTACGCTATCAACGGAATGTATCAAAACCACATTGCCCACCACATTTCGCACCTTGTTGCGCTGTAAGTGGCCTATCATATGCCATTTGACGGCATCGCCAAGCAGCGGCCGTTTTTCAGTAAGCTCTTGTGCGCGGTTTTCGCCGAGGTTGGTAACGCCATGGGTAAGCAAAGTTTGCATATTATCTTGCAGAAACTGCCCATCAACCGTCTTTGTCACGGCTATCAGCGTTATGTCCTCGGCCTTACGGCTAGCCTTTTGCGCCGCGCGGGCGATATTTTCATTGATATGCTTTAAGTTATCAGCAATGCTCATTGGGACGCTCCTTTATCCAAGCAGTTCATCAAATTTCTTTAAGGCCGCAGGGATGTCGATATTTTGCGGACATAGTGGGTTGCATAAGCCGCAGGCGGTGCAGTCTGAGGGGCGTTTGCCGTCACCTAGCGCCCTTAGCGCAGCCCTTATGGTCCAAAAAACATCGTATGACGCTTCGTTGTACATGCTTAGCAGCAATGGTATATCCAGGCCCGCAGGACAAGCGGCGATGCAGTATTGACAGGACGTGCAGGGCACAAATTGCGCCATGGCTTCCACAACGCGGTCAAGCACTGCGCTTTCTTCCGGCGTCATAGGGTCCGCATTAGAAAATAATGCCAAATTTTCCTCAAGCTGCTCCATAGTTGACATACCGCTTAAAACCAAGCCCACATTATCCAAAGATTGCAGATGCCTAAAGGCCCACGAAGCCTGCGAATCTTGCGGCCTGGCGGCTTTTAGCATGTTGGCGGCCGCTCCCTTTAGGTCATTAAGCTTGCCGCCGCGCACAGGCTCCATTACCCAAACGGGTATGCCGCGCTTTGTTAGAAGCTCGTATTTTGTTCCGGCATCTTGCAATGTCCAATCCAGATAGTTAAGTTGTATCATGCAAAATTCCATGGCATCGCCCTGCCCTCGCGTCTCCAGAAGGTCAAGAAATTTCTCAATGGTTTCGGCGCGGCCATGAGATGAAAAGCCAAGATGCTTTATGCGGCCTGCCTTTTTCTGCTCTATCAGATATTCCACTATACCCACCTTTTCGTTGGTGTAAATATCGTATGTAGTCTCCGAAACATTGTGCAGCATATAAAAATCAAAATAATCCACACCGCAAAGGTCCATCTGATATTCAAATACATCACCCGGGCCGGAAAGTGTTTTGCTTTCCATGTTAAAGCCGCTTACCTCAAGACGCAAAACACCGTCGTTATATGTCATCATATTGCCGGGCATTTTGTTGGACAAATACCAGCTTTCCCGCGGAAAATTGCGAAAGGCTTGTCCTATAAACTTCTCGCTTTTGCCGCTGTGATAAAAATAGCCCGTGTCAAAATAATTTATGCCGCCTGCAAGGGCCCGTTCTATCATTTTCATGGCTGCCGCCTCGTCAATTGTGCCATCGGATAGCGTCGGCATACGCATAATTCCAAAGCCAAGCCGCGATATTTCAATATCTTTAAATTTTGTGTAAATCATAGCTTATCCTCCGTTTTAAAAATCATGATGATTATAGTATATCACATTATGAAATAACGGCGCAAGAGAAACAGGGTGACGGCAATGGCCGGCACCCTGTTTGTTTACGCGTTTATTTTAGTACCCATGGTGTATATTAGCAAAATCTGTTAATCCGCGATACATTTGCACAATTATCCTCTGAGGGTTATCATACGCAAACTCTGCTTGCGCGCCATGTTCTTCTTCCATTGTTATGCTGGCATCTATCTGCGCCATTATGCCGGGGGGCTGTGCCGCCCACATGTAGGCGTGGATGATATTATCATTAAACATGCCGGTTGGCACACCTAAATATTCCATCGCAATTTCAAATTGCTCGTTTGAAACCCAGTCTCGCCAGCTAAATGTAATTAAATGGTCTTTAATCTCTTCGGGTGTAACGGTGATGCCTAAATATTCTGACATCAAATCTGCTATAATTATGGCGTGACTATATCTTTGCTCGTGCCCCAAAAGATGCTCCAGATGCTCTAGGGAAGTGAAATTGTCAAGGCCCCAAAGGGTGCCGTCATCCAGGAAAAAAGTACCAACATCCCATTGTATTATGAAAGTATCAAATTCAAGTTCATTTGATGTCGCGTGGGTGTATATAAACCTTTCAAAAAAGGTTTTATCTTCGTGTGCTACATATGGTATATATGTGGGCGCGTTTTCTTCGTAGTCGCCACACGCAGCCATCAAAAACACCGTCGCCAGCAAAATACCAGCAAGAGATTTTACTTTCATAGACAAATGCCTCCTTGATAATGGGGTGATTCTTAAAATTAGTATTATTTCATTGCCGCTAACACATCCAGCAAAAATGCATAACAATTTGCAGTACTGCTGATGGACACTCTTTCGTCAGGGGTGTGCACATCATGCATATTTGGCCCAAAGGATATCATGTCCAGCCCGGGCATTTTGTCCGCAAAGATGCCACATTCTACGCCGGCATGTATGGCCAAAATTTGCGCATCCTTGCCATATTTTTTCTTGTAAACATCTTTGAAAATTTCGCGAAGTTCGCTGTGCGGGCTGTATGACCAGCCAGAATATCCCTCTGTAAGCATATAAGTTGCGCCGAAAGCTTCCGCGATGGCGGCAATGCGGCGGCACAAAGCCCATTTGCGGCTTTCAACAGAGCTGCGCACGGCACAGTTAATTTTCAAAACGCCGTCCTCAATTTTTACGACGCCAAGGTTATTCGATGTCTCCACCAGGCCGGGCAGCGATGCGCTCATGTGGTCAACGCCAAAAGGCACCGTCAGCAAAAGGGTAACAGCGCGCTTTTTTACATCCTCTGTGAAAGCTTGGCTTGCAGCCTCGGTCTGCTCTACCTTTACAAACAGCCCAGGGTCGCTATGTTGAAGCTCTGCCACAAGCAGTTTTTCATATTCCCCAACTTCCTGCTTTAATTTCTCGACATCATCTTTCTTAACGTGGACTATCGCAAAAGCTTCGCGCGGTATGGCATTGTCCTTGGAGCCGCCATCAATGCAGCTTAACAAATATGGGGTTTTAACCACATCCAGCACCCTCGCCAAAAGGCGGTTAGAATTCCCCCGCTCTTTATCTATATCCATGCCGCTGTGGCCGCCCTTTAGGCCGCCAACAAACAGCTTGTATGCCACATAATCACCTGTCGGTAATGCTTCATAGGCCAAATCCATGGTAATTCTCACAGATGCGCCGCCTGCGCAGGATGATAAAAACACGCCTTCCTCTTCGCTGTCAATGTTAATAAAACGCGTGCCTTTTAAATGCGATGCGTCTATGCCTTTTGCGCCATCCATGCCCGCTTCTTCCACGGTGGTAAGCACAATTTCCAGCGCAGGATGCACCAGGCTTTTATCCGCCAAAATAGCCATGGCCATGGCAACAGCAATGCCATTATCCGCGCCCAGTGTGGTGCCGCGGGCCTTAACATAGTCGCCATCAACATAAATATCCAACGGGTCTTTTGTAAAATCAAATTCCACATCGGCATTTTTTTCGCATACCATGTCCGTATGGCCCTGTATTATCACGGTTGACGATGCCTCATAACCCGCTGTGGCAGGCTTTTTAATTATCAAGTTTAATACATCATCCTGAATAACTTCAAGACCCAGGCCCCGCGCCCAATCTCTGATATAGTCGCTTATCGCCTTCTCATTGCGCGACCCATGGGGAATTTTGCAAATTTCCTCAAAATAATGAAACACATCCACAGGCTTGCAATTTGCCAATACTGCCATAATATCCCTCCTATGTTTTCAAAACGTCATTTCTCTTAATGACTAGTATAAATCTAATCCGCGCAATAGTCAACATAAGTTTCGGCATTCTTATAAAAAAATCCAAGCAACGGCTTGTGTTGATAGCCGCGCTTGGATTTAGTTTTATAACATTTTTGTTATCAATTAAATCTCTCCAGCAAAATTTGCTCCAACATCAAGCTAAAAGCACGTAAATTTGCTTCCATCATGCCGGGGCTAAAAGCCTCGATATAGGCAAATGTATCATAGGGGGTGTGGATAAAATGCCCGAAAAGCTCGTTTTCCTGGGCCAGAAGGAATTCCATGTTAGACTGGGCTACATCAGGCACCCTGGCAAGGCCGGCCAAATAAAGAACAGTATGGCCTTCCAGCAAAAATACTATTTGGTCAGTTGGGACAACGATGCCCTCAGGTATGCTCAAGAGCGTGAAGTTATTCTGCGCGTTTAAAGCATCGACAACCGCGTCTATTTGCGCGGTGGCAGCAGTGGGTATGGCTTCCCACATGGCGAAAACAGCTAAAGGCGGCACATTGCTGTTCTGCGCTACAAGTATTTCAATTAGCTGCTCCGCAGATTCAATGCCCAATCCATCCAGTTCCAAGGCCGCAAGAAGGGTTTCAAAGCCCAATTGCTCTAGCATTGCTTCTATCTGGGCATTGGCGTCTTCTACTATAGCTTCAACGACGAAAGGATGAGCATCCAGTCCCGGGCCGGCGCCCATTGCCGCCGAATACATCAGATAAGGCCCGCCAACCAAGCCGTCGGCATTTATCATCATTACGATATTGTCGCGCTCCTGCTGGGTTAGCGTGTCATAGAAATAACGCGCTCCCCAAAGCCCAACTTCTTCCGCGCCAAAAAATACATACACTATGGTGTGGTAATTGTCGGCATGTTGCATATGATATGCACTTTCCAGCAACAGTGCTACGCCGGAAGCGTTGTCATTTGCCCCTGCCGAAAGGTAAGAATCATAATGGGCACCAACAATGATAGTGCTTTCGCTTTGACCCGGGATAGTTAAGATAACATTTTGGCTCATGCGGTTATCTCTAAGCGCAAGGTCGCTTTCATATGCCCATTGCTCGGCAAGCTCCCAGCCAAAATCGAATGGGTTAAACCAGCTTACATCGTCATAAGTAAATTCCTGTATCTCAATGTAATTTTCGTCAAATCCCATTGCTGATAGCTGCTCTGCAATCCATATCGCGGCTTCCTTCTCGTTATATGTGAAAGGCGCACGATAAGGCAAGTTTGTACTCATATATTCCACAAAGCCCAGGCTCATCAGGCCATGTTGTGTGTCAGCAAACAGCCTCATGGCATAATTAACCGGAATATACACCGTGCCATTGTCGTTAAACCCGCCTGAACCTTCTACCGACACAATTCTAACATTACCTTGACCATCTGTAATGATGACCGCTTGATTATCTTGGTCCCACTCCACGGCATATCCATGGACATAGGCTGTGTAGCGGATGGGCACATATGCCTCGCCGTCCACATACCTATGCGCCACATCGCCCAATGGGCTTGCAGACAACGCCACAACGGTGCTTACCATCATCACAGCAACAAGTAAAAAAGACGCTGCTCTCTTCAAAACTACTTTCTCCATAAAATAATTTCTCCCAAATTCTATTTGCCAAATCGCCAATGCCCTTTGACATGTATTTATTATAGCATGTGGACAAAAATTTAGCCAGTGACATTTGTCATTGCTTCTGCTTCGGGCGGCATCATATTGCTCAAACTACTCGAAAAATAATAATGCTTACAAACTGCTTGTTGCATATAGTACTAAAATATGATAAAATATTGCATACAGGAGGTATAGATTATGAATTTGTCTTTAGAATGGTTTTTTGATGCTTTTTTAGTATATACACATTTGTTTTTAATTCCTATTGTAATTGGTTTAATTTTATGGCTAATACGCTCTAAAGTTACTAAGAGAACAAAGATATGTGTGCTATCTTTGGTTGCTGTAGCTATATTTGTATGGTCCATGTATAGCATTCGGCCAGGGCAGGCACATCTAGAGACAGGGCTAGCATCCATTTCCGCATTGGCACCTACTCCTACTCCTGAGACAACACCTATTCCTACACCAGTGCCTACACCCACTCCTGAACCTACTCCTCAGCCTACTCCTGAACCCACTGCCAGCCCAATTCCAAGGCCAACACCACCACCGATGCCAACGCAAACAATTATGCAGGAAATAATATCACAAGTCACGTCTGATGATGGAACCAATATAATAGCAGGCCTTGAAAATGTTGTTCCGCATACTGGAAATCGACACGCTGTCTTATTTAGAATTGAAATTCCCGAAGAAGGCTGGCGTGAAATTCGAACACATGTGCGTTTAGACACAGCCCTTGAAGATCAGGTATTCACCGGTCATGAGATTCGTGTCTGGCCTGATGGCATGTGGTACAGCGGTGATCTTGTCAATAACATACGCACTGGCAATGGGATACTTGTGTTTGGCCAAGGCGAATGGCTTGGTGACTGGTATGAAGGTGAGTTCTGGGATGGTCGAAGGCATGGCCATGGTACATATTTTTGGTCTAACGGCAACATGCATGTGGGCAACTGGATTAATGGCGAAGCAACGGGTCATGGCATCCTTTATTGGGCTAACGGCGATAGGCACGAAGGGGTATTTGTTAATGGCCAGCGGCATGGCTGGGGCACGATGACATATACGGACGGAACAATTCGTTCAGGGATGTGGGAGTATGACCAATTTATAGATGGTTAAAGGCATTATGAAAGGCGGCCCCTTAAAAAGAGCTGCCTCCATGAAAACATAAGGTTTCTTCAAATATCTTCTATAGAAAACGCTACGCTTCCCATGCCGTGATAGTAATCAA
>WQVI01000028.1 GCA_009781625.1 Defluviitaleaceae bacterium
CGATGAGAGCTAGGAGGCAAAATGAATATTTTTGATTACAAGCATAAGGTAGACACAGCCTTGGTGCCTATGGTAGTAGAGCAAACAAACCGAGGCGAAAGGTCATATGACATATATTCGCGCCTGCTAAAAGACGGCATAATCTTTTTAGGCGACCCTATTACGGATGTCACGGCCAACCTCGTTGTGGCACAGCTGTTGTTTTTAGCGGCAGAATATCCCGACAGGGATATCAATTTCTACATCAACAGCCCCGGCGGCTCTGTTTCCGCCACTTTAGCCATGTATGACACTATGCAGTTTATCAAACCGGATGTATCCACCATTTGCGTGGGCATGGCAGCCAGCGGCGGTGCAATATTGCTTGCGGGCGGCGCAAAAGGCAAGCGTTTTGCCCTGCCAAATTCTGAAATTATGATACATCAGCCCCATGGCGGCGCGCGTGGTCAGGCTTCTGACATACAAATACAGGCCGAGCATATTTTGAAAACCAAAGAAAAACTTAACAGAATGCTTGCGGAAATGACAGGCCAAACCTACGAAAAACTTGTGCAAGATTCTGACCGCGACAACTTTATGTCCGCTGAGGAAGCCAAAGCATACGGCCTTATTGACAATATTATTACCAAAGTCCAAAGCTAACTGCAAGGAGGTTTACTAGTGTCAAAAAACAATGATGACAAGCAGATATATTGTAGTTTTTGCGGCCGACCCAAAGAGGGCTTTAGGCGCTTTGTGGCCGGCCCAGGCGGCGTGTTTATTTGCAGCGAATGTATAGAGCTTTGCAACGAAATAATGTACGATGGTCCGCAAGAATATCTTGAGGATGAAGGCAGCGCAGAAAGCACGCATCAAGACCATGTAGTATACAAACCAAAAGAAATTGTTGAATATCTTGACCAATACGTCATAGGCCAAGATGACGCAAAGCGCGCCCTTGCCGTGGCCGTTTACAGCCATTACAAGCGCATAGCCAAAAAAGACGACAACCAAGAAATAGAGCTTCAAAAAAGTAATGTGCTGCTTTTGGGGCCAACAGGCACGGGCAAAACCTTTTTGGCGCAAACATTGGCCAAGCTGCTTGATGTGCCCTTTGCCGTGGCTGATGCTACCAGCCTTACAGAGGCAGGCTATGTAGGCGAAGACGTTGAAAACATCCTGCTGCGCCTTATACAGGCCGCTAATGGCGATGTTCATGCAGCAGAGCATGGCATCATCTACATTGACGAAATTGATAAGATAGCCAGAAAATCTGAAAACCCTTCTATTACGCGTGACGTTAGCGGCGAGGGTGTTCAGCAGGCCTTGCTTAAAATTTTGGAAGGCACTGTTGCTTCTGTGCCGCCTCAAGGTGGCCGTAAGCACCCCCATCAAGAATTTATCCAAATGGACACAACCAATATCCTCTTCATCTGCGGCGGTGCTTTCGACGGCATTGATAAAATTATAGAGCAGCGTCTTAACAAAAAGGTTATTGGCTTTGGTTCTGAATTTAAAGACGAGGATGCCAAGGCCAGCGACGAGGCCCTGCGCCAAGCTACTACAAAGGATTTGCAGAAATTTGGCCTCATCCCAGAAATTATTGGCCGCTTGCCTATCATAGTTTCTCTTAACGCCTTGGATGAAGCGGCACTGGTCTCTATCCTTACCCAGCCGAAAAATGCCCTTATAAAGCAATATAAGCATCTTTTTTCGCTGGATAATGTGGAGCTTGAATTTGAGGACGAGGCAATTTCAACCTCTGCAAAACTGGCCATAGAGCGCAAAATGGGTGCCCGCGGTTTACGCTCTATCATAGAATCTTTTATGATAGACATTATGTATGAAATTCCATCCGATGACAGCATCGAAAGGGTTGTTGTCACCAAGGAAACCGTGGAAAAAAAGGCCCCTGCCATTATCCACTATAAAGAAATTGATGATGAAGAGGTTAAAGAATTTGATATAGAATTAATGCCCGACGAGGCATCATAAACCCTATAGGGGCGGCCGTCCTTGGTCGCCCGTTTTTTATAGAAGGAGGATAATTATGAACGAAAACACATCATTAAACTTCATACAACGCGCCATTTTAGAAGACTTGGGCGAAAACACCCAAAACCTACACACCCGTTGGCCTCCTTCGCCCAATGGCTATATTCATCTTGGCCATGCCAAGGCCATCTGTCTTAATTTTGGCCTGGCAAAGCAATATGGCGGCCTGTGCAACCTGCGTATGGACGATACAGCCCCCGCTAAAGATGATTTAGAATATGTAAAATCCATTCAGGACGATATAAAGTGGCTGGGTTTTGAATGGGACGGGCTGTATTTTGGGTCTGATTATTTCGACCAATGTTATGACTTTGCCGTGGCCCTAATCAAAAAAGGTGTGGCTTTTGTTTGCGACCTCTCCGCGGAAGAAATCCGCGAATACCGCGGCTTTGAAAAGCCAGGCAAAGAAAGCCCCTACCGCAACCGCAGCATCGAAGAAAATCTTGATTTATTTGCAAAAATGAAGGCCGGTGAATTTTCTGACGGCGCGCGTACGTTGCGCGCAAAAATTGACATGGCCAGCCCTAACATCAACATGCGAGACCCCATAATGTACCGCATAACTTACACCCCACATTACAGAACAGGTGACAAATGGTGCATATACCCTACTTATGACTATGCCCATCCTTTGCAAGATGCCATAGAAGGCATAACACATTCGTTATGCTCTGCCGAATTTGAAGACCATCGCCCTTTGTATAATTGGTTTATAGACCAAATAGGTTTTGAGAAAAAGCCTCGTCAGATAGAATTTGCTAAATTTTATGTTACCAACACCATATCAGGCAAGCGGCATCTTAAAAAGCTGGTTGAAGATGGCATTGTGGATGGCTGGGATGACCCCCGCCTCATCACCATATCAGGCTTGCGCCGCCGCGGCTATACCCCTGCGGCTATACGCAATTTCTGCAATGAAATGGGCGTGTCTAAGGGCGTAACTAAGGTAGACGCCGCTATGTTAGAGCATTATTTGCGTGAAGATTTGGCGCCAATATCCAAGGTTGTTATGGCCGTGCTTGACCCCATAAAACTTGTCATCACAAACTATCCGGAAGGTCAAACAGAAATGCTTGAGATACCTAACAACCCCAAAAATCCTGATCTTGGCACGCGCCAAGTGCCTTTCTCTCGCGAAGTTTATATCGAAAGTGCAGACTTTATGGAAGATGCCCCAAGCAAATACCACCGCCTGTCGCCGGGCCGCGAAGTGCGTCTTGCAGGTGCCTATTTTGTTACTTGTACAGATTTTGTGAAGGACGAAACAGGCAAAGTGATAGAAGTACACGCAACATACGACCCCGCCACCAAAAGCGGCAGCGGTTTTACAGAGCGAAAGGTGAAGGGCACGATACATTGGGTAAGCTGCGATGAGGCTGTAAAAATTACCGCAAATCTTTACGATTATCTGGTGATAGATGATGATACGACGGAAGAAGGTTTTCGCTTTAATGAAAATTCATTGACGATTGTGGAAGATGCTTTGGCAGAGCCCTCAATTATGGACGCAACTATTGAAGACCGCTTTCAGTTTATGCGCAATGCCTATTTCTGCCTGGATTCTAAAACATCATCCCCCAACAGCTTGGTTTTTAACAGGATTGTGGAGATAAAAAGCTCCTACAAGCCAAGTTAGCATGTTGGTATCAAGAAGTTGGGATATTTTGATTATAGGCGGTGCTTCGGGTACAGGCAAAACAAGTATTGCTCGGGATTTAACCCGCTTTTACGAAATTGACCTTGTTAGGGTAGATGATTTTCAAGTATTGCTTGAAGCAATTACAACACCAGAAGCCTTCCCAGCTTTGCATTATTGGGCAACGCATCCTAATTGGCGTGATGAAGATGCTGATGCATCTGTTGGCCCCTTGATTGATGTTGGTAAAGCTTTAATGCCAGGGCCTTGCAGCGGTAATTAAAGACCATCTCACAGAAAACATACCGATGATTCTCGAAGGCGACTTCATTCTTCCAGAATTTGCGGCTTCTCTCAAAAACCAGAGGATAAAGTCCGTTTTTATCCACGAGCCTTCCAAAAAACAGATTTTACAAAATTATCTTGCGCGAGAGGGAGAAATTCAGCAGCATCGGGCGGATATTAGTTATTTATATGGTAGTTGGCTGGAAGAGGAATGTTTGAAGTATGGCATTCCAATCGTTCTGTCCCGTCCATGGGAAAGTCTTGCGGAAAGAATAATCAACAGCATAAAATAACAAAACTGCTTGAAGCGCGTCAGCTTTGTGCAGTTTTTTTCTTGGATAAATTTTCGTCAGCTACGCAAAATACCTAAAACGAAATCGAAATGTGGTGTATAATGATTGCAAATATTTTTTTGCGCATTTTTTTAGTGGCGACGCTGTTGGTGCCTGCGGCTATGCAGGAAAGTCCGGTAATAGCCGAAATAACTGTCAATTGCAAAGTTCACAGCGATAAAGCCCTCAACTTTCCTATTGGAGAGCTTTCTGCCGGCCAGCTTGTCGAGATTTTAGAGGACTATTCCTATGAGGTTTACAAAGTGCTGGAAAATATCAGCGGTACATCGGGGTGGATTAAATCAGAATGCTTGAAAATCCCTTGCGACACCCCAACAGATAGAAGCATCCTGACGCGACGCCAATTAGAGAATTTCGCCAACGAGAACAATTTCGCAAGCAAAACCAATTATCTTATCATAACCGACATCAACCGTCAGAAAACCCACATTTTCACGAAAAATGACTCTGCCTGGGTCCTAATTAGGTCTTTTGACTGCTCTACCGGCCTTAATGCATCACCCACAACCCGAGGCACCTTCACCATATCCGACCGTGGCACATGGTTTTATTCCGAGAGACTAAACAGTGGTGCTGCGCATTGGCTGCGCTTTAACGGCCAATACCTCTTTCATTCCATACCCATGGACAGGCACAAAAATATAATTGATGGCGAAGATATCGTCGGCGAAAAGCGCTCCAGCGGCTGTGTTCGTCTTATGCCTGAAGATGCAAAATGGTTGTACGATAACATCCCTGGTGGCACTACTGCTATCATTATCTAAAAGTTAACCAAAACGTCACCTCTTGAATAAACTATCCCATAGGCATAATTTCAGGAGGACATCATGGCACAATTTCCCATGGGCGGCTTTTTTAACAGACATAGGCAAAATATCCATCACGGCGGACAATTTCAACGGATGCCGGGCTATAGCATGGGCAGTATGCAGCCAAATATGCCTATGCAGGGCCAAAACCCTATGTTTGGCCCTAGATTTAGCAACCCAAATTTCCATCCGCAGCAAAATGCTCCACGTGCAGCATTTCCACCACATTTCAATCCAAATTTTGCAAGGTCTTCTCAGCATAGTCCTCATCAAGGCAGCATGGGGCAGATGCGTCCACCATATCCCCCCGCAAATGTACCAAACGCGATGCCACGGGGGCATATGGGCCAAATGCCTATGCCACAGCAAGCGGGCCCGCCGGCACAGCAAATGCCACCTATGCATCTTCTCAACCCTACAAATGACCCCAGCGTAAGATTTGAGCCTATGCCTGCTGGCATGGTGCCTCCCGGCGGCACGGAAGCCCCTAAGCAAGCCCCGCCGCAAATGCCACAGCAAGCTGCGCCAAATACCTCGCCGGATGGCAATGCAGGCGGAATTATCAGTAGGCTATCCGATTATGTACAAGGTGAGAGCAATAGTCTTGTTTACTATGAAAGTTTATCTAAGTCTCCTAGGATATCAGAGGACGTCCGAGAGCTTGTTTTAGAATTAATGAACAACAAAAAACAGCATGTGCATAATGCAGCACAGATGTATAGAGAACTAGCGAAAAGCGAGTGGGGCGCAAAGGACATGAAAATTGCGGATGCAAAAAGCTTTAAGGCCGATATAGCTTATGCCTTGCTTCAAGAATCTAGGTTGTTGAGGGAAGCGTCTGGCATAGCTTTAAATTTGGATAATGCGGCACATCAAAAGATAATGAATTCTATGCTGCATAATAAAATAGCTGATATTGCACATCTGATGGCTCTATAATATGAACTTATTAATGACTTCAGCAACGGCACCGTTCATGCAGTCATTTTCAGTGACATAATCCGCAATTTCTTTTGCGGCATCAACGGCATTTGCAACAGCCACGCCAAGGCCCGCCGCCTTTATCATGCTAAGGTCGTTGTGGTTGTCGCCTATGCAAATAACCTCTGACATATCTATATTATATTTTTCACAAAGCCATTTAACGCCGTTTCCTTTGCTGGAAATGTTAGGAGAAGTTTCCAGCATGTAGCTTGCAGAGAAAATGGTGGATGTTTCATCACCCAAATGGCCCTCAATTTCTTTTTCAAGCTTTACAAGGTCGCTATTTTCTCCTAAAAAAATAATTTTGGCTATAGAATTTAGCTCTTCCACCGCCGATACTATGTCTTCGGTGTCCTGCCAATCGCATTTGCTGGTTTCTTGATATATGGGGGCATATTGTGCGCCTTTTTCAAACAGGACATGCTCGCCATCAATATATATAACAATTTCGATATCGCGCGGCACTTCTTTAAAGGCCTTTACTATGCGCACGCCAACATCTTTATCAAGATTTTCCTGCTTTACAACAACAGAATTTTCAAAATCGTAAATCACGCTGCCGTTAAAGCCAATTATATGGCTGCCTTCGGGCTTGATGCCTAGCTCTTTTGCAAATGCCTTCAAGCTCTTGTAAGAACGTCCAGAGCATAGCGCAAATATAACGCCTTTCTCTTGCGCCTTCGCTATTGCATCTATGTTTGCCTTAGGAAAAACAAAACTTGAGTCAAATAATGTTCCATCCACATCACAAGCAATTAATTTATACATTTTCACACCTACGATTATTTTTGTATTGACAATACGATATATTTGTTTTATCATTAATATTGTTAGTTAGCGCGCAAACATACAATAAAATAAATAGTAGTTTGGCTAGGGGTGCTTTTCGTTACGAAAGGCTGAGATTATTACCCTTTTACCTGATCCAGATAATGCTGGCGAAGGGAAGTTGTAAACTAGGTAATTTTACCCCCTCCTTGCCAATAAAAATTAGGAGGTTTTTTTATGCAAGCATTTGAAGCTTTTTTAAGGTCGGACATTGGTAATCTTGTTGTGTTTTTAATTGCGGCTGTGCTGTTTATAGGTTTAAGCGGTTTCTTTTTCAAAAGGTCTAACATCAGCCTAAAAACCCTTACATACACAGGCCTAGCCCTGTCTATAGCCTTCATGCTGTCTTATTTAAGGCTGTTTCCCATGCCCCAGGGCGGCTCTGTTTCGCCCATGTCCATGTTTTTTGTTTCCATAATAGGGTTTTGGTTTGGGCCTGCCATAGGCCTGGTGTCCGGACTGTCCTTCGGGCTGTTGCAAGTTGTGCAGGGAGCTTGGGTGATACATCCCATACAATTTCTTCTAGATTATCCCCTGGCCTTCGGCATGTTAGGCCTTTCAGGCTTTTTCTATAAGATGAAGGGCGGGCTGTATGTAGGTTTTATAGTGGGGTGTCTGGGCAGGTTTGTTATGGCCACGCTGTCAGGATGGATATATTGGATAGGGCTGGATAGCCCGGGCTCGCTATGGGCTTCCATGGTGTATAATGGCTCCTACATCTTTGCTGAAATGGGCATAACACTGGTAATTATACTTATTCCCACTGTCCGTCATGCCCTCATACACATAAAAACAAGAATGATTGAACAATCCATGGTCAATTAAACAAATTTGCTTCGTTACGCGCCTTCCGGAAGGATGGCGCTTTTTTACATCCTCGATTTTTTTATAATTTCAATGATGCGTGCCAAATCGTCTTCTGAGAAATAATTTATCTCAATTTTTCCGCCGCCACTACCCGTCCTATTATCACGAATATTAACCCTCGTGCTTAAAAGACCTCTTAAATCCATCTGAAAATTTAAATATTTTTTGTCTTCTTTGTCGCTTGTGGCAGGCGAGCTGCCAGGCTCTGGGGCATCTTTCTTTTCTTCCGCAGACATAGGGGTGCCATATTTTTTTACAAATTCCTCGGCCTCTCTTACGCTTAGCCCCTCTTCCACTATCTTGCGCGCAAAATAATTTTGTATATCTTTGTTATCAATGGACAAAACCGCCTTGGCGTGGCCCATTGTCAAATCTCCGTTTACGATATAGGCCTGGGTTTTCGGGTCTAACTTCAAAAGCCTAATAAAATTTGAAATATGGCTTCTGCTTTTGCCTACTTTCTTAGAAATTTCTTCTTGGGTCAAAGAAAAGTCAACACTAAGCCTCTTGTAGCAATTGGCCTCTTCAATGGGGTTGAGGTCTTCTCTTTGCACATTCTCAATTAAAGCTATTTCCAGCGTCTGCATATCAGAATATTCTCTAACGATAACCGGCACACGCCTAAGCTCTGCTTTTTGCGATGCGCGCCATCTACGTTCGCCGGCTACAATCACATATACATCGCCGCTTCTTTTTACAATCAGCGGTTGTATAACGCCAAATTCTTTTATAGATTCTGCCAGCTCTTCTATATTACTTTCCTCAAAGTGCTTTCTGGGCTGATTTTGGTTTGGTTTAACTTTTGATATTTCAACCTCAAAAATCTCCTCGTCACCTCTTGCAGCATCCGCTGCGGACGCTTCGGAATATGTTATCAACGCATTAAGGCCCTTGCCCAATCCCTTTTTCATATGTATATCCCCCTTGGCTGTTATCTAACTTTCGCAATGACCTCTTGCGCCAATGATATATAAGCTTCGCTTCCTTTAGACTTTGTGTCGTACATAGTTATAGGAAGGCCGTGGCTTGGTGCTTCGCTAAGCCTAACATTCCTTGGTATAATGCTTCGATATACATTTTTTGCCAAATGACTTTTCACTTCTTCCACCACTTCTGCCGATAGGTTTGTCCGCGAATCGTACATCGTAAAGACAACGCCCTCAAGCTCTAGGCGTTTGTTTAGCCGCTGACGCACCAAATCTATGGTATACATCAATTGGCTTAGGCCTTCCAGCGCAAAATATTCGCATTGTATAGGCACAAGCACCGTATCAGAGGCCGTAAGCGCGTTTACCGTCAGGATATTTAACGAAGGCGGGCAGTCAATTAAAATATAATCGTAAATATATTTCATATCAACCAAAATGCGCTTTAATATGTATTCCCTATCAGGAAAGCTTATAAGCTCTATTTCTGCCCCTGCAAGCTCCACATTGGTTGGCAAAAGGCTAAGGTTTTCTACAATTGTAGGGCAAATTACCTCGTCAACCCGTTTTTCGCCCAGCAGCAAATCATACACCGTGGCCGAAAGGTTGTGCTTGTCCACCCCCAAGCCACTTGTGGTGTTGGCTTGGGGGTCAAAGTCGATAGTAAGTACCTTTTTTCCTGCTTCCGCCAAACATGCCGACAAATTTATAGCAGTGGTTGTCTTCCCCACGCCGCCCTTCTGATTAGCAATTGAAATAATCCTTCCCATTCAACATCCACCTTCTTTTTTCTTTTGCGTAATAATTTCCACGCACAAAAACACTCATTTTATTATTTTAACATAAAAAAACAAGCTCTGCAATTATAATGTTCCACGTGGAACAATTTTTTTACAGGCTTGTTTTATCATCTACCCATGAGAAATGGCTTTATTTAGTTGTTTTCGTCATTTGGAGGCTGTTCGCCTTTTTTCTTTCTTAAAAATGGTGCATAGCAAATGGCAACTATTCCCAGTATTAGCCATGCGTACCACGGCAGGGATGAAAGGATGTTTACGCCAAAGACCAATGCAAGGATGACAATGGCTATAATTAATATAACTTTGCCGCTTCCAAATATACCCAAATTAGGTATAGTATCCTTCACCTCTTTGCCCATAACGATATCTCTTCTGATGCTGAAAGCTTCAAAGAAGGATACGGCGTAGATAGTCATGATGGAAAAGCCCATAAATATGCCAAATATGCCGGAAATGGGTAGCAACAACGCTACGCTAATAAAGATGGTGAAGGCAAGGACGGATATATAAAACAGTCCGCGTCTTATCAGCCCAAGGTACATATGGCTTAACCCTGGCAAAAATAATGAAAGCATAAACATCAAAAACCTGCTAGGGCGCCTGCTGGGCAACATGGGCATAGGATATGGCGGGCGCGTTTCGCTAGGTGGCGCATTGTCAACCCTTATATCCCTTTTGTAATCATCATTATTGTGACTCATAAAAATTCACTCCTTTTTAAACTTGCTTAACTTTTACTGCCTTTACAAACAATTACGCAAGAATTTTAAAAAAGTTTGCTGAAATTTATAAATTACATTTCTGATGGGGATTTTATGCCCAAAAGCCCAAGGCCGGTGCAAATTACGTCTTTTGTGCATTTGGTAAGCATTAGGCGCGCCAGCTTTATATCTTCCTCGGCTTGTAATATGCGGTTGTTGTGATAAAATTTGTTATATGCCTGCGCAACCTGCATAATGTGACGGGATACGATAAAGGGCTCGTATTTATTTGCGGCTTCGATAATTCTTTCAGGGAAGGTGTATAGTACTTTAATAAGCTCGAATTCTTCGTCTTCGGTTAGTTTTGATGCATCAGCGGTTGAAAAGTCCACATTAGCTTTGTTAAGCACAGAATTGCATCTGGCGTGGGTATATTGCACATAAGGCCCCGTTTCGCCGTCAAAATTAAGCATACGCTCCCAAGAAAATTCTATATCTTTGATGCGGTTGTTGTAAAGGTCATTGAATATAACCGCACCTATGCCCACTTGCTCTGCAACTTTTTCTTTGTTTGCAAGGTCGGGGTTTTTCTTTTCTATTATCTCGCCAATTCTTGCTACGGCGTCGTTTAAGAAGTCTTCCATAAGAAGCACATTGCCCTTGCGTGTAGACAGCTTGCCCTGGGCAAAATTAATGAAGCCAAACGGCACGTGGATAAGTTGGTCTTTGGCCCATTCGTAGCCCATAAGCTCTACAACTTTAAACCATTGGGCAAAATGCAGCATTTGCTCGTGACCGGTAACGTAGATGGCCTTTACGAAATTATATTCATTTTTGCGATACAAAACAGAGGCAATGTCTCGCGTTGGGTATAAAGTGCCGCCATCACGGCGCAAAATTAGGCATGGGGGCATTTTGTATGCCTCTAAATCCACTATCATGGCGCCATCGCTTTCAACCAGCACATCCTTTGCCTTCATTTCTTCCACAACAGGCATCATCTTGTCATTGTAAAAGCTTTCGCCGTTGTAAGAATCGAAGCTGATATCCAGCCTTGTGTAAATCTTTTGATATTCTTCCATGCTGATATCAAGAAACCATTTCCACAGCTTTAGGGCATATTCGTCCCCTTGTTCCATTTTAACAAGCCATCCACGGGCCTCTTCGTCAAAAGCAGGGTCTTTATCCGCCTCTTCGTGAAATTTAATGTACAGCTTTAGCAGGGCAGTTATGCCGCCTTGTTTTATTTCATCGTCACAACCCCAACGCTCATAGGCAGTGATAATTTTACCAAATTGCGTGCCCCAGTCTCCGATATAGTTTATGGAAAAAGATTTATATCCCAAAAAATTAAAGATATTATACAGCGCATGGCCAATAACGGTAGAGCGCAGATGGCCTATATGGAAAGGTTTTGCCACATTGGGTGCAGAATAGTCTATAACAACGCAACTACCGCCGCCAATGTTAGAGCTGCCAAATCTATCGCCTTTGTTAGCAATTACAGAAAGTGCGGCCTTTGCAAAATATCCACGGTCAACAAAAAAGTTAAGATAAGGGCCTTTTGTAACTACCCTGTCTAAAAAATCAGGTGTTTCTATTTGCTTGCGGATATTTTCAGCAATTGCAGGCGGGGCTTGTCTCATCTCTTTTGCCAGCCTAAAGCAAGGAAAAGCAAAATCGCCCATTTCAGATTCGGGCGGAATTTCCAGGGCTTGCTCTGTCTCTTTTTCATCTAAATTTGCGGCTGTTGCAATTAATTTTGCTATTTCATATTTAAAGTTCATGAGGCATACCTCTTTTCAGTATTATTGTTCGCTGCCGGTACGTATCTCTTTTCTGTTATGATAAAGCTCGTCCAAAACATCTTTATAAAAAGCCTCAACGCTTCTGGATTTTTGCACATGGCTTTCCAGGGCTTCTCGCAGCTTTTCGTCTAAGTCGCTAAAAATGCCATCTACGTATTGCGCCGCCCCAATTTTAAAGTCAGCAACTTCTTTGTTTACATTCTCCATAATTTCCGATGCGGCAAGCTTTGCTTGGACGGTAATTTCATTTTCACTTATCAACTTAGCCGCTTCAGATTGAGCCGATTTCATAATCATCTCAGCTTTGGCACGCGCCTCGCTTATATGATTATCTTTGTCGCCAAGTACCCTTCGCGCTTGGTTTATCTCATGAGGAAGGCCTTTGCGCATGTCGTAGACAATGGCGCGCACCTCGTCAATAACGCCAAACAAAGCCTCTTTTTCAATGCTTATTTTAGCGGAAAAAGGCACAGAGCGCGCCGTGTCAATCACTTCATCCATCTTCATAAGAAGGTCTTCTATTTTATCAATTTGAGAATTAATGAGCTCCATTATGGTTCCCCCCAAGCATTTACTTTCCAATCTTTTGTAATAGCCTATCCCCTATAACAGCCGGCACCATAGATTCTACACAGCCACCCAAAGCCGCCACCTCTTTCACTATAGACGACGAAAGATACGCATATCGCGCGCTGGTAGATATGAATAATGTTTCCACTTCTTCGTTTAAAATTTTGTTTGTCAGCGCCATTTGAAATTCGTATTCAAAATCCGAAACAGCCCTTAGGCCGCGGATAATTGCATTAGCACCGCTGTGCTTTGCAAATTCTATTAAAAGGCCGGAAAAGGCCGTGATTTCAATGTTACTAATGTCTCCACATGTTTCGTTTAGCATCTGCAAACGCTCGTCCACGGTAAACATGGGTTGTTTCGCAGAATTGTTAAGCACTGCCACAATCAATTTATCAACAACTTTTGATGCCCTCATTATTATGTCAATATGTCCGTAGGTTGCTGGGTCAAAGGTGCCCGGATAAATTGCTATCATATAATCTCCCCTTGGGCCTTCTCAAGAAAAACCAATTTTGTGCTAGAATATTCCCGTTCTTTAAATGTTATAAGCCCGTCAATCTTAGGTGTATCAACACTTCTGTCCATTTCTAAAATAATATAACCTTCTTCTTCCATAATATCCCCATTGTAAATTTTCTGCAATGTTTTGTTCGCAAGGCTTTCGTCGTATGGTGGGTCTAAAAATATTATATCAAATTTTTGCCCCGCAAGCTTTTTAATAGTGGATGCGGCATCGCCTTTCATCACAGTGGCTTTTTCTTTCAGCCTTGTTTTCTCCAAATTTCTTTTTGTTAGGTCAACACACTTCTGCGAAATATCCACGAAGGTTGCGTGGATAGCACCCCTGCTTAGAGCCTCAATGCCTATCGCACCGCTGCCCGCAAACAAATCTAAGAAATTTGTCCCTCTCACATCATCCATTATGATGTTAAAGAGGTTTTCCTTAACAAAATCCGAAGTAGGGCGGGTTTTTTCACCATGAGGCGGAAAAAGCGAAGTACCCCTAGCTATCCCCGAAATAACCCGCATGTCACCACACCTGCTTCCACAAAAAATTACGTTTTAAACATTATATACGACTTTTCCACAAAAGTAAATCTTCAAAGGGAAATTTTTTGTATATTTCCTAAAATTTTTTCAATTTTTTCTTTCAGGGGCCTATGCTCTATGTGGAATTTTCTGGTGTCGGTTATGAAAAACCTTGATATTGCGTCTCTTGTTTCCTCAAGCGTCTGCATATCTCTATACAAATTAGCCAAACGCATCTGTGGTATGCCATGCTGCATTGTTCCAAAAAAATCTCCCGGGCCACGCAGTTGAAGGTCAAGCTCTGATATCTCAAAGCCATCGTTGGTGCCCACCATAGCATCCATCCTCTTTTTCGTCACTTCGTTTTTAGAATCTGTTATCAAAATGCAATAGGACTTTTTTCCGCTGCGGCCAACCCTGCCGCGCAGCTGGTGAAGCTGGGACAGGCCAAAACGTTCTGCGTTTTCAATGAGGATTATTGTAGCGTTGGGGACGTTAATGCCCACCTCTATCACGGTGGTTGACACCAACACTTTAGTTTCTCCTGCCGCAAACGACGTCATTATTTCGTTTTTCTCTTCGGGCTTCATGCGCCCGTGAAGCAGCTTTAGCGAGATGCCGGCAAGTCCACCGTTTTTTAATTCCTCCGCAAATTTCAGCACAGAGGTGATATCTTTAAAGTCCTCATTTTCGCTTTCATCTATCAACGGGCATATGATATACGCTTGATGGCCTTTTTCGACCTCATCCCGTATAAACTTAAATATCCTCTCATGATACGCGCTTGTTACGCAAAAGGTGTCAATTTTTTGGCGGCCGGGCGGCAATTGCTTGATGGTAGAAATATCCATATCGCCGTAAAGCACCATAGCCAAGCTTCGCGGTATGGGCGTAGCCGTCATCACCAAAATGTGGGGATGCTCGCCCTTGTCGTTTAGCTTGCCCCGCTGCCGCACACCAAAACGGTGCTGCTCGTCTGTGATAACAAGGCCCAAATTTGCAAATTCAACATTATCTTGTATCAAGGCATGTGTGCCGATGATGATATCAATTTCGCCGCTTTTTAGCCGCTGCTTTATGGCCGTTTTTTGCTTGGGTTTGACAGACCCCACCAGCAATTCCACATTGATGCCAAATTTCCCGAAGGTTTCCAAAAAAGATTGGTGATGTTGTATCGCCAGCGTCTCTGTTGGTGCCATCAATACAGCTTGTACACCATTTTTTATCGCCAAAAAGCAAAATATCATGGCCACAGCCGTCTTGCCGCTGCCCACATCGCCCTGTATCAGTCTATTTGCCGCATAGCCCGATTGCAAATCGACGGAAATTTCGCTTACTACCTTTTTCTGGTCGTCAGTTAAGTCATAGGGCAAGGTATCCAGTATTTCCGAAGCATCTATGTTATCAAAAATTCTGCCTTTAGCTGCCGCAAGGTGCCCCTTTGCCGAAGCCATCGCCCCCTGCATCAAAAAAAGTTCTTCAAAAACCAGCCGTCTTCGCGCCTTAAAATATGCCGTATCACATTCTGGAAAGTGGATATTTCTAATGGCAAAATCCCTGCTGCTAAGGTTGTAAGAGGACAATATGTTTTGCGGCATAAATTCTGCAATTTCCTTGCGCGCGCTGTCCAGCACTTGTTTTATAAGCCCACGCAGCACCTTTTGCGAAACGCCCGCCGTAAGGGGATATATCGGTACTATGCGCCCGGCAGACAGATTTTCGCCGCCTGACGTTCCACGTGGAGCATTTTTGGCAACAGCTTCCACCTCGGGGGTTTCAATTGTAAATGCGCCGGAGCCTCTCCTAACCCTACCCGATATAAAATATTCAACATCACTCTTAAAGTTACGGCGCAAATAGGGTTGGTTAAACCACGTAATTTCTATACGCCCCGTGCCATCATTAAAAGCAATTTTCGTGATGTCTTTGCCATTTTTGTAAAAAGCCTGGGGCTGGCCCGCCATAAAGGTCCTTATTGTGGCAGCCTGGCCGTCGTAAAGCTCGTTTATACTGGATATGATGCTGCGGTCCAGATAATCCCGCGGAAAATATTCCAGCAAATCCTCTATGGTGTATATCCCCAAATTGTGCAATAGGGCAAGCCGCGCCTGCCCTACAGATTTTAATATTTTTACATCGTCGGTTAATTGCATGTTATTCCGCCGCAAAGATATAATGATATATGGGCTGGCCGCCTACGACAACCTCAAGCTCGCAATCCTCATAATTTTCTTTGATGTAATTTTCAATGTCTTCATTGCCTTCTTTGGCGTCTTCACCCAGATATACCGTCAAAACGCCGGGATTATCTGTCATGATAGCACTTATAAGCTCTTTGGCAGCGATATTAACATCCTGATGGGCACAAGCAATCTTACCGCCTAAAATTCCGATAAAGTCGCCTTTTTTAACCTTTTGGCCGTCCATGGTGGTATTGCGCACGGCATATGTTATTTGGCCCGTTGTCACCTCGTTTAAGGCTTGCTCCATAGCTTCCACATTTTCTTCTACGCTGTTTTCAGGCATAAAGTTTATCATGGCGGAAATGCCCTGGGGCAGGTTTTTGCTTTCTATGACGAAGATGTTTTTGTCCTCGCAAAGATGGACGGTTTGTTTGGCCGCCAGGATGATATTTTTATTGTTTGGAAGGATGACTATGTTTTTGGCGTTTATCTTGTTTATGGCGGAAACGATGTCATCGGCGGAAGGGTTCATTGTTTGGCCGCCTTCTACGATATAATCTGCACCCAGCTCTTCAAAAATCTTCTTAAAGCCGGCACCGCTGGATATTGTAACGATGCCCATTTCTTTTTCTTCGGCAGGCACCGCATGGGCGGTTTGGTTTTCGTTGCTATCCAAGAATGTGATGGCACCATGATGCTGGAAGCGCATGTTTTCGATTTTTAGGTTGGACAAAGGCCCTATTTCCATAGATTTTTCCATTACGGCACCGGGGTGGTCCGTATGAACATGCACTTTTACAATTTCGTCATCGGCTACAAGGGCGATAGAATCTCCCATGGTCTCAAGATATTCCTTAAAGCTGTCCTCGTCTGCTTCCGAGAAATTTTGTACATTTATAAAAAATTCGGTGCAATAGCCGAAGGTAATTTCTTCTGTGGAGAAATTGGCAAGGGCAGAGAAGTTAGGCTCTTGCACTTGAGGCTCGGCAGATGCGGTGGTAAGCTGCGGGTTTTTAATATGCATACCCTCAACCATGCCTTGAAAAAAGCAAATTATGCCTTCCCCGCCAGAATCCACCACGCCGGCCTGTTTAAGCACAGGCAGCATGTCAGGCGTCTTTTTCAATATGACGCGGCCTTCCTCCAAAACTTCCTTCAGGAAGGCTTCCATATCTTTTGTTCCGTAAGATGCGTCTTCTGCCGCCTCTGCCATATGGCGGGCAACTGTCAGCATTGTGCCTTCCTGGGGGCGCATAACAGCCTTATAGGCAGTTTTGGATGCGGACGCCAGGCCAACAGCAACTTGCGAAGTGTCTGCACTTTTCAAGCCGTCTAAGGCCTTTGAAAAGCCGCGAAACAGCTGCGAAAAGATAACACCGGAATTGCCGCGGCCGCCGCGCAAAGCACCGGATGCCGCCGCCTTTGACACAACAAAAACGTCATCTGTGTCCAGCTTTTCAACTTCTCTGGCAGCAGCCAAAGCCGTCAAAGACATATTTGTGCCCGTGTCACCATCAGGCACAGGAAAGACATTTAAAGCATCTATGCGCACCTTGTTAGCCGTAAGCCCGTTAGACCCCTCTATTATCATGCTACGAAGCATCTTGCCATCTATTTTTGTAATATGCTGTAAATCACTCATCAACCCGCAACCCCTCTACATAGACATTTATTTGGCCAACAGCAAGGCCGCAAATTTCTTCCACTTTATATTTCACAGCCGACATAAGAGATTCGCATATAGCCGTGATATTGGTGCCGTATTCTGCAATTATGTGAAGGTCGATGTTAATGTTTTTGTCGCCTTCATTTATCCTTATGCCCTTTGTAAGGCTTTCAATTTTCAAAAGATGCACCAAGCCATCCTTCACACTTTTTGCAGCCATGCCCACCACGCCATAACATTCCATGGCAGCCATACCCGCAATCCTCGCAACAACCTCATTTTCTATGTTTATCATGCCGTATTTGTTTTTAATTTTACAAGGCATCCTCTTTCCTCCTTCAAAATCATAATTCTGGATTTTTATATTGTACCACTAACTGCCAAAGAAAACAACAAAATTGTTTTTGAAAAATTGCCAAAAAGTATTGATAAGTGTGCTTTGACGTGGTATAATTTTGCCAAGTAAAGATTGGGCTGTTACTGTTTTTACAGGCAAAACCAAATTTGCGGCTGCGTTTCATGCAGTCACGGATTTGGTTTTTTTATTAGACCTGTTCGTAAACCTATTTCTACTAAGCTCAATACAATTTTCCACGCTTGACCTATGCTTGTCGGTGCTAGCACCGACGTGCTGAAAATCTATTTCGCTAATATAGAAATTAGGGTTTACGAATAGGTCCATAAAAACAAAGGAGGTCAAAAATGAAAAGGTTAGTTTTCAGAAACTTCGGGAAAGTGCTTGCGATTTTGCTGGTATTCGCACTTTTGCCAATCAGTGGCCTTGCGGTATTTGCAAGGGATGCCACAACTTTATTGGATGAGCCCATTGTCATAAGGGTAGGTACATACAACACCAACTGGGGCGGCTATAACCACGGTGCAGAGCACAACTTTACCCCCGACCAAGCCGATGAGACTTTTGCCAATTTGCAAAGCATGGGCAGATTGATTCAAAGTTTGGGCATAGACATTGTTGGTATTCAAGAAAATGACTATCAGGCAACCCGTTCGGGCTATGTTCATGTGCCAAGGGTTATTGCCCAAGCGGCAGGAATGCCCCACCATGTCTTCTACCACAGCATAACCCAAGGAGAAGAGGAATTTTATGCAAGGGTTGCGGCAGAGCAATTTACAGGTGCCATTGAGCTAAAATCCCGTGCCTATCAAGATTTGGGCTGGTATTACGGCAATGCAAACATCTCCAACTTCCCCATTGTGTCCACCACCTTCACCATACTGCCCAGCGTACGTGAAAGCGACGGGCAGCACATGGAACCAAGAGCCCTTTTGCACAGCGTCATTGATGTAAACGGCACCCATATCAATTTCTTTAACACCCACTTAATCAATTTTTCCGCAGACCCATCAGGGGAAGTGCGTGAAGCGCAGATGGCGGCTGTCAATGAGACTGTCCAGCAGCATCGCCCATTTATCTTAGTAGGGGATTTTAACATCCATTCCTTTGATGAATACAATGCCCTAACCAATGTCCATTTGGCTTCCACCGCCGAAAACCCCATAAACACCTTCCCTGGCGGCAGTGTAGGTGGATATTACCTTGACAACATCGTTATCTCCAACGACTTGCTTTTCAGTCATATTGGGGTGTCCGACGCCAATTATTCCGACCACCTTTTGGTCTATGCAGACATTATCATTCCCCCTGCCCCCCTTACCACCCCACCTCCTCCACCTGCACTAATCCCGGGCTTTTTGACATTGCGGGTAGGCAGCCTTAACACCAACTGGGGCGGCTACAATATTGAAGATTTCCGTGTTTTCACCGTGGATGAGGATTATAGAGTTTTGCCCAATCTGCAAAGCATGGGGCGCGCCGCCGCCACTGTACACCTTGATATTTTGGGCATACAAGAAAATGATGTAGGTGAAAGAGGAGCGCGTGCGTGGCGGGATGTGCCGCAAATTATTGCAGACGCGGCAGGCATGACCTACCTTGCATTTGAACACTCCATAACCCAAGGCAGAGATTTGTTTGATGAGCGTATTGCAGCAGGCATGTTCGCAGGCCCTGTAGAGCTGTTCTATCCCCAATATTATGATTTGGGGTGGTATTACGGCAATGCAAACCTTTCCCATTTCCCCATTGTGTCCACCACACTAACCCTTTTGCCAAATGTCCGTGCCACCACAGGCCAAGCCCTGGAGCCAAGAGCCCTTTTGCACAGCGTCATTGATGTAAACGGCACATATGTCAATTTCTTCAACACCCACTTGACTCACCACTTTGCCGCAGATTTGGAAGGGGAAGTGCGCGGCACACAAATGGCAACCTTGGAAGAAATTATCCACAACTATCGCCCATTCATCTTTGCAGGGGACTTTAACATCTTCAGCTTTGATGAGTATGAGGCCATTACAAGGGTAACAATGGCAACCACCTTCGACTTCCCCCTCAACACTTTCCCATGGGGCACGGCGGGCCACGGTGCTTTGGGCGGCAGTTTTCTTGACAACATTCTTGTCTCCGACGATATCTACATGCGCAATGTAGGTCTTTGGTATGCGGATTATTCTGACCATTTGCTTATTTTTGCGGATATTTTAATGCCCCTTGGAGAATATACCTCTGTGCGCACTGCAGCAGATGGTAACGGAAACTTCATTGAACGTGCCACAAACCGCACCATGGTGCCTTTGGACTTCTTTGAAACTGCCTTGGGCACAAATGTGAGCCATAACGCCGCCACAGGTGCTATTACCATAGAAAGAGCAGGACAAACCGTAAACCTACAGGTAGGCGAAGCACTGACGCAGGGCATGGGTGCCGCCACTGTAATTGACGGCGTTGTCTATGTGCCTTTGGCATTTGCCGCAAGGACTCTTGGGGCAAATGTGGGCTGGCACGCTGCCACAAGAGAAGTAAGTATTTTGATTGCCGATTAATATATAACCGTCACTAAAGTACCGTACAGATTAACCATATAGCGAAGGCATCCGCACAGATTGCGGATGCCTTCAACAATTTCACTATCGTTTTTCGCTTTTTGCAAAATTGTTGTAAAATTTACTATATATAGTCATTAAACTTGCAAACAGTCCCAAACTATGCTACAATAAACATATGGCATACGACAAAAAATACAGAACCAATGTTCTTCGCTATATAGACGAAGGACATACACTTGAAGAAGCTGAAGAAGTATTTCGAGTAGGCACTACAACCATCAAAAGATGGCGTAAACTACGCAAGGAAACAGGAGAAGTGAATGACCGCCAGCGTAAGGACTGGCACAAAAAGATAGATCCTGTTAAACTTACTGCTTATTACGAAAATACTCCTGACAGCTATCAATCTGAAGCAGCAGAGCATTTCGGATGCTCTATTAATGCGATATCTAAA
>WQVI01000029.1 GCA_009781625.1 Defluviitaleaceae bacterium
CAAAAGGTCGCCTATGAATTAAGCTCATAGTGGGATATGTGGCCACAATCGCAATACTGTTTTTATATTTGTTTATAGCACCACTTATTTTCAATTTACTTATCGTAACTCCGTTATTTGACCTGTTTTTGTACTATACCGTAAGCTATGTCATCATAAACTTAGTTTTGATTGGCAAAGATTATTTAAAGAAAAAGACAAAGGCCGAGGAAGTTTCTATTATAAATAACGAGAAGTAACATGGGAATGCATTGCAAATATGGCTGGGGGGCTTTGCCGCTTTTATCAATCGAAATTCTGCCATGCGCTCTAAATAAAAACCGGCCACTTCACTTGACACATTTTTGTCTACCACCTGGGCAAAGACAGAGCTATTGATACCACGCGTCAAATAAATGTGAAGACATTTCCGCAAGTTAGTCTTACTCATCCCTTCATTCGTTTTTAGTAGCCATCAATCTACAAATTTTCAGGCCGCCGATAGCAAATTTTTCCTCATATTCTGTCATGATATTGTCCGCATAGCCGCTGTTATGCAAATCATAGGTAACATTATGTAGCTGCCAGCCACAATCCATAAATTCTGAAATGGAAAAGTCAAAGAGGGGCACATTGTCGGTTTTAAAATGAATTTCCTTTGTGGCCATTATGCTTTCGTATTTTGCAAGAAAGTCGCGATGGGTTAGGCGACGTTTGCGCCATTTGCCGCGGGTGCGCCAAGGGTCGCAAAAATTGATGTAGATGCGGGATAGCTCGCCCATCGAAAAAAAATCGGTGATGTTGTTGGCATCTTCACAGAAAAAGTATAGGTTTGGCGGATAATCCGCCTGTGAAGCACTGCGCAGAGATATGCAGATTATTTTTTCAAATTTTTCCATGGCCAGAAAGTTTATATCGGGGTGGCGCAACGCATTTTCTACGATGAACTTGCCTTTGCCACAGCCTATTTCCAAGTGTATAGGGTTGTTGTTACCAAAAAGGGTTTTCCAATGTGCCCTAAGCTCCTTGGGTTGTGATACAAACATCGGATTTTCAGCCAATTCTTTGTCGGCCCATGGTTTTTGTCTTAGCCTCATAAAATTTATTCCTCAAGGTCTGCCACAACTTTGTTGCGGCCTGTCTGTTTAGCGGTGTAAAGAGCGGTGTCGGCTAGTTGTATAATAGAACGGGGGCCGTCATCTTTTGTAGGTATACGATTGGCAAAGCCGATGGATAGCGTAATATGTGGGTTTGCTTCGTTTAAAGGGTTGACAATTTTAAGGTTTTCCACATTTGCACGAATACTTTCAGCAAGTTTAAGCATATCTTCACAAGAGCGGCCTATTGTAATGGCAACAAATTCTTCACCGCCAAAACGTGCAAACATATCGCCTTTGCGCAAAAATTTGCCTTCCACTGCCCTTGCTATCTTAACAAGACATTTGTCGCCCTCAACATGGCCAAAATTGTCGTTGTAAAATTTAAAACGGTCCACATCCATCATCAACACAGATATGGGCTGCTTTTTTTCTCGTGCTTCTTCCCAAACCTTGGTTAGGTATTCATCAAAAGCACGCCGGTTGCTTATTTTCGTAAGGGCATCCGTATCAGATAGCTTTTTTAATATCTCGTTTTGTTCTGCAATTATCTGGCCTTCCACAAATTGCCGCTGATGGTTTGTCTTCAAAATTGTAGAGGCGCCTATTGCAACTACGGCCAAAAATCCGTAATAGCCCGAACTTAGTATAAAGGCATCCCAAGGATATCCAAAGAAAATTTTAGCTATCATGTTGACAACAAGGTATAGGATAATAAGGATATTTGTTGTTTTCTTATCGAAAATAGGTAATGCGGCAATAATGAGGGCCCCGCTTAAAAACTGTATGGGATTAAATATGCCGTAAAAAATTTCTGTTGTGATAAAATCGTCAATAATCAATATAACTAAGGCTAAGAAATAGCTATATTTCAGCAATTTAAAGTTTGACGCAAACGTAAAGTTAATTTTTTTTGTGGTATAGCTTGCTAAACCGATAAAAATAAAGTAAAATACAGAATATATGATATGTGTGGATCCAAAAAGTCCCGCTGGTACTTCAAGCGTAGGATAAAGCACAAGATAGGCTATAACAGAGGACACGCGGTGCAGCGCCATAAACAGATAGAAATAGGGCAAACGACTTGCATTTTGCCCATTGCAAAACTTTTCATAGTCAGCTCTTTGTTTTTCGGGAGCTAACTGAAATAGTAAGTTTTCTGTTTCATTGGTACGATGCTCCATGTTATACCCTCCTGTTGCCATTATAACCTTTTTAAAAAGAAATTTCAATAAAAAATTTAGGGGGCGTTGTTTATTATGGCACGAAAAATTTTGGTTGTAGATGATGAAAAGAATATTGTTGATATCGTGGCTTTCAATTTGCATAAAGAAGGCTATGAAGTTATTGTAGCAAGAGATGGCGAAATGTGTTTGGAAGCCTTTGAAAAAGAAAATCCTGATCTTATTCTTTTGGACATTATGATGCCTAAGATGGACGGCCTTGAAGCTTGCCGCAGGATAAGAGAAAAATCCCAGGTACCCATTATCATGCTGACGGCCCGTGCCGAAGAGGTGGACAAGGTTTTAGGCCTAGAGCTTGGCGCAGACGATTATGTTGTAAAGCCTTTTGGCGTGCGCGAGCTTTTGGCCCGCGTGAAGGCCAATTTACGGCGCAAACAAGCACCAAAAACCGATGACAACAGCGGCGTTTTACGCTTTGGCGACATTGAAATAGACACAGCTCGCTATGAAGTGCGCAGAGGCGGTGTGTCGCTGGATTTAACCCATCGCGAATACGAACTTATAAAATTTCTCTCCAGCAAAAATTCCCAGGTTTTCAGCCGAGAACAGCTTCTGGAAAAAGTATGGGGTTATGAATATTTTGGCGATGTACGTACCGTAGATGTAACAATACGACGCTTGCGCGCTAAGGTGGAAGAAAACCCAGAAAACCCTAGATACGTCTTAACAAAAAGAGGGGTTGGGTATTATTTTAAGGCAGAACAACAGGGTGAATAAGTAAAATGAGCATACGCTGGAAGCTTATGATAATGTTTATAACATTGGTGTTTTTGGTGATGATGGTGACGGGTAGCTTCATCATCATGTCTTTGCGTTTCAATGAAGAAAATGTTAGGTCAACAGACCTTGCTTTCATGGCGCAGCACATACATGCCACTGTTATAGACGGCGCATTTAATTCGTTAGATTTAGAGCAAAGCAGAGACCATGAGGTTTTGGAAGAGGTTTTCGCCGGCAGGTTTTCAGGACTTGTGCCGGTGTTTGTTCCATCGGACACAGAGGCCTTTTTGATAAGTGCCGAAAGCCGCGCAACATTGGGCACCACAACAGGCAACTTTGCTTTTCACACAAGCCAGGTCGTTATTGCTGCCCTAAGTGGCGAACATTCTTTTTCCCCGTGGACACACCACCAAAACCACCTAGGCCAAGGTATCTATTGGTTCGAATACGCCATGCCCGTTTTCCTGGAAGGCTCTGTGCTTCCAAGTTATGTTATATACGTAAGGTCTGACGCTTCCGACTTTAACGACAGCATAGGAGAAATTACGCAAACCATCTTTCTTGGCGTTATTATAGCCATCGCAATGTCATCCATCCTTGCCCTAATTTTCTCAAGCTCTCTAACCCAAAACCTTTTGCGCCTCAACAGAAAGATAAAAGACTTTAAAGTGGGCGCAGGTAGCGAGCCCATCGCAATTAGCACAACCAAGGACGAAATTGGGCAACTAACGGGCAGCTTTAACACCATGGCCAGCGAGCTTGACGCCGGCATGACAGCCATAACCAACGAAAAAAACAAAATGGAAATTATAATGTACAACATGACAGATGGCGTGCTGGCCTACGATGAAAACGGTATACTTATACATTCTAACTACGCTTTTGAAGAGCTTGTTGGCACAAAAAACATCAACAGATTAGACATGTACGAATTTTTTGCCGAAATTGGTATAGACTTCCCCGAGGGCAAGTCCATAGACAATATGGACGACAGTATAATAAATTTAGGCGAAAAATACATAAATGTTAGCTTCAACCCTTACAAAAGCCGTGATGGCCGCATACAGGGCGTTATAATAGTGTTTCAGGATGTTACAAAGCACATGGTTTTGGACAATATGCGTAAGGACTTTGTGGCCAATGTGTCCCATGAAATTCGTACACCTCTTACAACTATAAAAAGCTATGCCGAAACCTTGATGGATGGCGCAGCGGAAGACGTTGTTTTACGTGACGAATTTCTCTCCGTCATAAACAGCGAAGCCGACCGCATGGCTTCCATTGTCAAAGACCTTCTGGAGCTTTCCCGCTTTGACAGCAGCCGCATGGATTTTGACTTTAAACCCGCAGACCTTGTGGCCCTTGTGAAAGCCAATGTGCGCCAGCATAAAATGTCTGGCGAAAAGCTTAGCAAAGAAATTGATTTTGCCAGCAATGTCGAAACCGCCGAGGTTGTTATAGACCCAGAGCGCATAAACCAAGTGCTGGACAATATCATCACAAATTCCTTTAGATACAGCGGCGAAGGCGCGAAAATAGAGGTTGAAATACGCGAAAGCAAGCTGTTTTATATGGTTTATATAACTGACGATGGCATAGGCATACCTAAAGACGACCTACGCCAAATTTTCGAGCGTTTTTACAGGGTAGACAAAGCCCGCAGCCGCGAGCTTGGCGGCACAGGCTTGGGCCTTTCCATCGCAAAAGAAATTATGGAAGCCCACGGCGGCAGAATTAACGCATCCAGCGAGCTTGGCCGCGGCACCACTATGATGCTGCGCTTCCCAAGGGAAGGTGAGCCTGTGTGATAAAGGCCCTATTTTTCGATTTGGACGGCACTTTACTAAATTCAAACAAACAAATATCGCCTGTTACACGGCAAACCCTTGAAAGATGCAAACAAAACGGCATCAAGCTGTATATAGCCACTGCCAGACCACCCTTGTTAGGCAAAATGCTATCATGGGATGACGCCACCCTTTCCCTTTTTGATGGCGGTGTATATTATAATGGCGGCTGTGTGGTTTTAGATAGCCACAAGGCCTATTTCCCTGTTTCTGACGATATTGTTCAAGAGGCCATAATGCATGTCCTTCAGCACAGTGCTTTAAACATCGCCTTGCAGCTAGAGAACGATAAGCACGCCTTTCGCTTTCCCTTGAAAGAAAGCAGTTATCAGCCTTGGGGCATATCAGCCAGCGAGGCCTTGACGCTTGCCCAAGCAACCAATTTGCGCGCCGTAAAGCTAATTATCTTTCATTCCGACTTAATTGATTCCACAACCCTTATCGACGATAGCCTTGTGCACAATTTGAAAATGCTTTGCAGGGACAAGGCACAGTTTTATTTGACAGATAGAGGGCAGCTTGTGCAAATAATGGCCAAAGGCATCAACAAATTAAACGCCGTAGAAAAAATCCGCATCACATCAGGGCTTGAGAAAAACGAAATTGCTGTTTTTGGCGATGATGTTAACGACATTGAGATGCTGTCCGCATACAAAAACAGCATTGCAATGGGCAACGCTGACAATTATGTAAAAAGCGTAGCCAAATATGTTACCCTTGACAACGACAATAACGGTATCCACCACGCCATTTGCAATATCTTGCATTTGTAAGAGCATCTCTGATATAAAAAATTATGAAAGGCCACACCATAAAAGCTATGAAAAATTCACGCTATACCAGCTATAATATCGAAAACGGAAGGGCTATTGCCGAACACCCTGCTTCATCGCCAATTTTGCCTAGGCTGCTGTCTTTGTTGCGCAAAATTCCAAGGGCCGGCTGGGCGGCCATATTCTGCGTCTTCCTGGCCCTAGGCGTTGTGTATACCATATATTCCCTCACACCTACATATCATGAGTATTTCGAAAGCATCCGCGACGACTCTGACGGCTTGGCAATAGTACGGATAAATTCCAGTACCCAAGCCGTTGTGGACATATCCACCGGCAGAGAAATAATCAGCTTTAGGGATAACAGCCGCCGCGAATATTTTATCCAGTTTACAAACCATCAAGACGCGCTAATTATAGTGCAATGGAGCCGAGATTGGAATTGGCCGTGGCAGCCTGAGAGCTGGAGTAGCCAAGGTATCCTTATAAACATGCACACAGGCCGCCGGATGATACCTTTCGATGTGTGGCAGGCTTTTGATGGCATGGCCATCGTGCAAGTTGACGGCTTTATGGGCTTGATAGATATCGAAACAGGTGCAGAGCTACTACCCTTCATTTATGATCGAATTTGGTCAGCATCTAACGGCATGGTTTCAGCGCAAATTGACAGACTTTGGGGCATCATCGAAATTGAGACAGGACGAGAGATTATGCCCTTCCAGTTTGATTCTATAAACACCAGATGGATTGATGACGGAATAATTGAAGCTTCGCTTAATTGGCAACCCGGCCTTTTCCAGTTTCCAAGCGGCAGAGAAATTGTCCCCACAGGCAGATATCATCAATTTTCTTGCGTCAGCGGTGATATTGCACGTATTAACGCCGGCGACTTGAATAACACGCTCTATGGTATTATCAATATCGAAACCGGCGAGGAGCTAATACCCTTTGGCCGTTACGACCGTATACGGGAAATATACCACGGCATGGCAATTGTAGAATATCATGATGACAGTGTTTCATGGAGACAGCCCACCCATGTGGGCTTGGTAAATCTCGCAGACGGCACAGAGATAATTCCTATGGGCATGTTCGACAATTTGGGTACACTCTTCCATGATAGAGGCTTCAGAGACGGCATGATAATTGCCTGGCAAAACGAAGAAGTAGGCGTAATCGACATTCACACCCACCAAGAAATAATCCCCTTTGGCCAATACCACCGCATCCAGTTGTTTTCAGACGGCATGGCCGCCATTCTCCAAAACAACAAATGGTATTTTATAGACATTTGATATAAAAAGAAAGGACGGTATTGAGATTTTATGTTAGTTACCTCAGTGAGGCGCTTTGTTGAAGCACGTCCTGCCCTTAGCTTGAAGATTTTAGTGTATTTAACCATAATTGCTCTGTTTCTGCTTTCTTTAGCACTTGCCATAACCACCCACTTGTTGCCTCAACTATTTGCAGGTATAATTGAAATGGCTATTCGCAATGTAGCTGTTTATGATGCTGTTTATTACGAAATATACCAAACAATGCTGCTTATATCCTACACAATATTAACCATTTCATACTTTTTCCCCATCGCAATTATCACAATCGCTATCATTTCAAGCCCTTTCGTTAAAAAATGGGCATATCTTAATTTACCCTTAAAATTATCAAAATCATTAGATATTCCGCAAGATGTCTTAAAACCAGAAAATAAATTAACAGAAATATCAAATACATCATTCTCGCTTATATCGTTAACTTCAATGGTTCGAAGCATAGTTTTCTTTTTAAGCCTACCTGTTTTTATTTTAATATTTGAAATAATAATATTTTCATTATCCGAAGTATTTGCCGCAGCCGTATTCTTAGATAACGGCCTTGCCGCAATTTTAACTTTTGTGTCATGGGTGCTTATCTATACCTATTTTCGCAAATCATACAGCCAAAAATGGTTTAATGATAATAATATTAACTTAAACCCTAACTTAATTATCTACGTGCCCCTCTTCTTCCTCTTCTTCTGTGCATTGATATTAAACCATATTAACTTTTCCCCACTATTAAGCGCATATAATCCATTTTCACTACATGTCGAAGATGCAGTGCTTCGACAATACTTGAACGAAAGGGCACAGTTAGAATTGGGTGAGTTTCTGTCTCGTTACGCTGATTTAATTTTACAATGGAGTGTGGTTCAGTCATTAGTTTGTGGCTATTTTGACAGGGTAGATGACAAGCAAAGAAACAACGGAGATTGTAATTCAAAACCTAAATAATTTACTCACGAATTGAAATCACTCCATTTTCCACATTAAACACCCGCGCATCCACCTTCCGCAGATAGCCCCCGGTGGCGTTTTCCGCCCCCGTTGATGTAACTATGGTCTGCAAGCCCTTTATATTGTCAAGAAGGTAGTTTTGGCGGCCTTTGTCCAGTTCCGACAACACATCATCCAAAAGCAGCACAGGCGAATATCCTTTTTCCTCACGCATAATTTCAATTTCCGCCAGCTTTACGGCTAAAACCGCCGTGCGCTGTTGGCCCTGCGAAGCAAAATTACGCCCTTCTTTTTCATTTATGCAAAATTCCACATCATCCCTATGGATGCCCACGGAAGTTGTTCCCCGTAAGATATCCAGGCCTCTGTTTTTCTTCAACTTCTCAGCAAAATCGCTTTCTTCCACATGGTTCTTGTATGCAACCACTAAACTTTCTCTATTTTCCGTAATGTTATACTGATTTTCCCCAGCAATACGGCCAAGCTTGTCCACAAAAACCTGCCTTGCTTTCATAATTCTGTTGCCATATTCCACAAGCTGGTCATCCCACATATCTAATGTATCAATCATCCCACCGCCAGAATTTATGGCTTTCAAGAGGTTGTTGCGCTGCTTTAGCACCTTGTGATACATTCTAAGGTCGTGATAATACGCGGGGTATAGCTGACAAAGCTCCATATCCAAAAAGCGTCGCCTGCCCGAAGGGCCCGCTTTTACAAGGGTTAGGTCTTCCGGAGAAAAAATTACCACGGACAAGCGGCCGTAAAGCTCTCCCAGCCTTCTCACAGGCGTCCCATTTATCGTTGAAAACTTGCCGCCCTGCTTAATTTCCATGCGTATCTCGTCCGCAGCCCCACCACTTTGGGTTTGCACAAAAACCTTGATAGCCGCCTCATTTTCCGTAAGCATAACAAGGTCTCTATCGCGGCTTGCACGATGAGACCTTCCCGTTGCACAAAAATATATAGATTCTAAAAAATTCGTTTTGCCCTGGGCGTTTTCGCCATAAAGGATATTTACGCCGGGCGTAAGCTCCAAATCCACGGCATTAATATTACGAAAGCTGCGCAGCACAACCCTTTGTATATGCATTTTTCAACAAAATCCCCTAACTATGTCTTTTGCTTGTTCACACTGCATCATGCCGCCCCTCGCACTACCTTTATCAAAGCTTGTAGTCGCCAGAAAAAGGTATTCCACATCACCATTTTCCAAAACATGTCGCCCAAGTATTTCCCTAAAATTGTCCTCTTCCGTGTTAGAAATAACCACAAATTTCTTGCGAAGTCGCAAATATCTCTCAAGCAAATCAGGTTTGTGCGCGAAAAACCCTTGCTTTCTTTCGTTGAAAATGAAAAAATAGGCATTGGGATAATTTATGTAATTGGGCACTATATAGTAAGCCAAATCCGATGAGCACACAGCAGAATATATACAAGCAATAGCATCCCCAGCATATGGGCATATCACATCTTTGCTAAAACATTCGTACCCGCATTTTCCACATGGTTCAATATCCAAGTCACACATTTCAAGCAGTGTCACTTCATGCTCCGTTGCCTCAATTTGCTCGACAAGCTTAGCCACATCATGACAATTGCCGCCCTTACGTCCACTAAAGTTTATGATACATATTTTCATTCTAATTCCTCAACCGCAGCGGCAACACAAGGTATCTATAATCATCACTGCCTTCAACTTTGATAACACAAGGCGAAAGTGCCGTAGAAAATTCCATCGTTACTCTCTCGTAGTCCAGCACCTTTAAAACATCCGTAAGATATCGCGGGTTAAAGGCAATCTCCAGGTCCGGCCCGTCTTGCTCCGCACCAACCTCTTCGTAAGAAGCCCCCATTTCGGTATTAGATGTCACCACAATGTTCCCCTCAGCCAATTTCAGTTTCACAGGATTTTTCTTAGTGTCCTTAGATATCAACGTGGCACGCTCTATGCATCCCAAGAGGTCGCTTCTATCTATATTAATAAAGGTTTCCGCATCCTTACCAAACATGTTTTCATATTTGATAAATTCGCCTTCCAGCAAGCGAGAAACGACGGTGCAACCTTCCAAATCAAACAATATATGTTTATCGGTTATGTAAAAGGACGTGGTAGAATCCGCATCCACAGGAAGTATTTTACCAATTTCGTTTAAGGTCTTCCCCGGTATAACAACTTTAGCGTTTTGGCCACTGTTTTTAAAATCGTGCTTTCTAAGGGATATACGAAACCCGTCTACAGATACCAGCTTTACACAGTCTTCATCAATCTCAAGCAATTCTCCGCACAATACAGGCTTAGAGATATCCGTAGATACAGAAAATATGGTTTGCCTTATCATGTTTTTTAGCTCAAGAGATGGTAGATTGCAAGCGTTGTCTTTCTCCACTTCGGGTAAGGTGGGAAATTCTTCGGGATTCATACCCAAAATCTTAAATTCAGATTTTCCAGACCGTATCACCGCAAGGTTTTTATCATCCGAATGTATTTCAACACTATCCCCCGGCAGCCTTTTTACAATGTCAAAAAACACGCGCGCATCCAGCGCCACCGCCCCTTCTTCTATTATGTCAGCCGCAATGCCTTTGGTTTCTATGGCCATCTCCATATCATTGCCTATAAGTTTAAATTCACCATTTAGGGCAGTTAGCAAACAACACTCCAATATAGGCTGTGTAGCCCTGGATGTAACCACCCTAGATACAATATTAATATTTTCAACTAATAAGTTCTTATCGCAAGTTATCCTCACTATTTACCTCCATGCCTGTTCATACATACTTTATATTTTTATAGTAGCAGTAGTAGTAGGTGCCGTGAATTTGTGGAAAAAGGGAAAAGAAGCCAGGGTCATCAGGGTTGTATAAGTTGAAAAGTTTGTTTAAAACAATTGGCAAGAAACAATTTTTTCAACATAACCCACACAAGAAATCAGTACCTCAACTTGCCAACAAATTTTCCACAGCATACCAACCTAGTTGTCAACAAAACTATAGCCGTCTATAAAACCTAATCTCCCTTAATCTTTTTCTCTAATTCCCCAATTTCTTTTCTTAGCTTTGCGCTGTCTTCTAATTCGGATGTAATTTTGTCACATGCATGTATTATGGTAGAATGGTCTCTTCCGCCAAAATCCTTCCCTATTTCTTTAAGGGATTTGTCCAAAATCATTCTGGAAAGATACATAGCTACATGCCTTGCGTATGTAATGGTAGCTGTGCGCTTCTTGCTGCATATCTCCTCGGAAGAAATGTTATAATAGGCCGCTACTATCTCCTGGATAAATTCGACATCAATCTCTTTCTTGCTATTTTTATCAACCATTTCCAGCAGGGTGCGCTCTGCAAATTCTACGGTGCATTTATTGTTGGTTAGCTTTGCTCTGGCTGCAACGGTGTTTAAAGCCCCTTCTAATTCTCGTATATTTGAAGGTATAAACTTTGCAATATAGTAAATAACCTTGCTATCCACAGTCATCCTTTCCATTTCGGCCTTTTTCTCCAAAATAGCTATGCGGGTTTCTAGGTCGGGCAGGGTGATGTCCACGGTAAGGCCGGAGCCAAAGCGAGAGCGCAGCCTATCTTCCAGAGATTTTAGCTCGAAGGGGTGTTTGTCGCTGGTTAAAACTATTTGCTTGTTATCATTATGAAGTGCGTTAAAAGTGTGGAAAAACTCTTCCTGGGTACCCTCTTTGTCTGATAAAAACTGTATATCATCCACCAAAAGCACATCTACTGTGCGATATTTGTCTCTAAATTCCTGGTTCTTTTTGTTGCGGATAGAACCGATAAATTCGTTTACAAGGTTTTCGGAAGAGGTATAGAGGATTTTGGCGTTAGGCTCGTTATACAGGATGTGGTTTCCTATGGAATGCACAAGATGCGTCTTTCCAAGCCCAACATCCCCATGCAAAAACAAGGGGTTATATCTGATACCCGGCTCTTCTGCAACTGCCATAGCGGCGGCATACGCAAATTCGTTGCATTTTCCTTTTACGAAGTTATCAAAAAGATATCTCGCCCTAAGGTTTGCGCAACTTGCAGCGGCACTCGACATCTTGGGTGTGTCATCACCATCCACATCGGCCTCTAATTTAATTATAACCTTCAAATCTTTGCCCAATATCTGTCTAACAGCACCCGCAATCTTGCTATTATAGCGAGAATTTACGGTGTTTATAACATGTTCATTTTTAGCCAGAAGGGTAAACTCCTTTTCGTTTATCCGATAAGGTTTAAGGGGTGCTATCCAACTAGAAAAAGCAGCGGGATTAAAACCGCCTTCTTGCATCTTTTCGGAAACATCTTTCCAGCATCTTTCAATCGTAGCTTCCATTTCTTACCTCCAAAATATTTCATCACATTGTGCAAAAAACTTATCCACAAAATTCACATGGACTTTCAGAGAGCTTTAGTAAAAAGAGCGTAACTTACTAACATAGTTATCCACAAAATGTTGAAAACACCCCAATTTACCCACTTCTATTGTATCAAATCCCCATAAAATTTTCAACAACTTTTCAAAAGTCATCATCCAAAAATTCATTTTCTATGTCATTAAAAAAACTATTATAATCCTCTTCGGAAAGTGTGGTTGTGTATAAGTTTTTAGCTTCACTTTGGGCAAGCAAGCCTTGTTTGTGGCGGCCCAGCACATATTCTTGTAAAAATTTGATATCCCAAGGTTTTTCTCTATTCACCAACAGCTCATTGGCCAAGAGATAGGCTGGGTCTACATTGTCAGATAAAAAGCTGGCCTTTGCAATGGGCCCTTCGTGGATATTTTCTTCTTTACCCAAAGGCAAAAGGTTTTGGCTGCCCCCTTTTTCACCTAAACCCATACGAAATAAATCATTGCCCCGCATAAAGGAAAGATGAGGCGCGTCCTTGGCAATATACAGCAAAACGTTGTGGATATTTTGGCCCTCAGCCACTACTATCCCCGGCGAAAATCCATCCGCACCCTTTTTTCTGTACATTAACCTTGACCCAAACATACCCCTTACCATATAAAGTGCGTGTAGCTCATGCCTTGTAGCTAAAAAAGAGCTATCACCAAAACTGCTTGAACCAGAATGAAGAAGATTATATCTCCCCACCTCTCCATCATATATCTCCCTATATCCAAGTTTGCTTTCAAGGCCGCCACTTTGATAAAACACCAAAAAGTGCTTATCTGCCACAGGCACCAACTTAAAAGGCTCTTCTGCCATTGGATGTATGGTGTCCACACGCCTTAACGCTCCCCAAGACCTATTTAACCCTAAAAACTGCGACACAAGGGCATAGCCACCATCTCCCAAAACAGGCAGATTATATACCAAATTCATGCCGTCTTTTGAAGGCACGGCATAATATCGGCCAAGGGTTTCGTTGTTAACAACCAATGTCTCTGTGATAATGGCGCCATCTTTAAACCTGCTCTCAACCAACCCCTTTTTGCTATCCTGATAAAACATTAAAATTTCATCCTCGACAAGGTTTGCACTAAATCCCCCATGCACCTTCCTTGCCAAAACCTCTTCTTCCAACCACTCACCTTCCTTAAACTCACAAAACCAAATTTCGTTATCCCTGTAAAAAAAGCAATATAATCTTCCCTGCGTTTCAATTATATATCTCATATAAATCACCTCATATAATAACTATTGCGCACAAAACAAAATAATTCCCCAAAGAAAAAACCGCCACTGGGGCGGCTTATACAAGTGTATTTATTCATCATCTGCCATAATCTTTTTTACCACCAAAAGCCTTTGGCCCTCTCTAAGCTCCTCACCATCTTCCATGTCGTTAATAGCGGCCAATTCTTCCAAAGAGGCATTGTATTTCTTGGCTATGCTCCATAAAGAATCATTCTTTTGCACGCACAACACCACCATTGACGGCATAGAATCTATCGCGGCTCTGTCCAGTGGACTAAACTCTATATCGGTAACATATTCCGCCCTAACATTTTCTTGCACCAATGTGTCCACACTAAGCAAAAAGCGTAGCTCTACTTCATTGCCGCTAAGCATGTTAAAGCCTATGTGGTCTATACTTTGCTCTATATCCGCATCCATACCCAGGTGCGCACCCTTTGTCTCAACAACCTGCCTTATTGGTAACACAGCCTTGTGGTTATAAAGTGGAGATGTGTCAGAATTGGCAACATAAAGGATATCCGCCGAAACTATACCCTCTACCACAACTTTATCATCCACAACCTTTTTGTCTTCAAGATGCACCGTGCCGCCAACAGAAAGAATTTGCAATATCTCCGGCGCATCCTCAAGGGTTACAATTTCCTTCACATTAAACTGGTTTTTGTTTCGGCATACCAGATGCTGATAATCCAAACCTTCCTTGGATATTAAAAGGTTTTGGTCTATGCAATATGCATCATCCAGCACAACAATCTCTTGGTTTTGCGAAATTTTAATATCGGCCCCAATGATAACTTCCATGGATAAAAGCCTGTCTTCCCCACTTTCATCAGGGCTTACAGTAACTACGCTCTCTAACACATTAAGGATAACATCCCCGAAACCACCCTCTCTGGCGGCATCAACCTCAATAGACCCCGAGAAAGGCAGCTCAAACTCCGCAAATTCTATAACGGATTCTTCACCAACACCTTTATAAAGCGGCGTTACTACCAACCCACCCGATATATCCACGCGTCCGCCAAAAACCCGCACTTCCTTGCCTGCTATGGCGGTTCCGTAAGACAAAAGCTCTCTTATGGCGGGCTTATTGCCCGGCAACACAATTTCATCTTTTATGGTAAATTCGTCCGAGGCCTTTTCGATAAGGTTGTTCATGGTGAAAACAGTGGTTTTTTGCTGGGCAACCGGCAAATCTTCTATAGATTGCACCATCTCCACAGATGAATTTTCAGATACACTCATCGTTACATCTACCACGGCCCTGTAGTTAAGCTTTCTGTCGTTTACAACACGATAATCTACATTTGCAATCTCTGCGGAAAGATTTACCCACATGCTGGGCAAAACCCCTTCCATATTGAAAAAATCATCCACAGGCGCAAAGGTGGAAATACTATGTACAGCAGCATCCCCTTCTCTGGCCATGTACAATATCTTTATAACAAGCTTGCCGCTGTAGCTTACCCTGTTGGCCATGGGATTAACCTTGGATATTACAATGCTTGCCTCTGTCTTTAAAACCGATGCAATATCCGGCTTTATATCCGGCACAATAATATCTCCCTCTAGCAATACCTGGCTCTTTTCTCTGCCTATATGCTTGTTTAAAACAATCTTTTCTCTTACAAGCTCCATTATACACCCTCCTATGGTTGTTTGAGTATAACATGACTATTTAAGTATATAGGCTTGTAAGAGCTTTTATGAAGATTTTTTCTAAACATATGAATAAAATTGTCACCGACTGGAAAATATTATTTATGTGATCTTGTTTAAATGCAATTCCAAAAGAGTTGCATTGTAAGTTCATAATATCCCCCCTCGATAGTCCGGACCACTACCCCCTGTGGCCGGGCTATTATGCTTTGGGGAGAAAATGCCGGCTAAAGCCGGCTAAAGATTCCGAGTAAACTCGGGTAAACAGGCGGACTTAAGTCCGCAAGCCGCAGCAGGGTTTACCCTGCAAGGTACACCAAGCCCATCTACGATAGGCTATTTCACACCTCATCCCCCCTAGAAATTAATAATCTCTGCGTTGGTTATCGCTCGCTCTATCAACTCATCCATCCCATCAATACTACCTTCAATACTCTGTATAATGCTAAGTTTTGGCTTCGTCTCCGGATGCTTAGGCAAAAACAGCGTACAGCAATCATCATAAGGCCTGATAGAGATATCAAATGTCTCTATTTTTTGCGCTATGGTAACAATTTCGTGCTTGTCAAAGCACGCCAACGGCCGCAATATAGGCAAGTCCGCGGCACCTGTCATGGCGTGAAGGCTGTGCAGGGTCTGGCTGGCCACCTGCCCAACAGAATCCCCTGTGATAAGTGCTAATGCCTTCTCCTTTTCCGCAACCTTTTCCGCAATCTTCAGCATGGTACGCTTCAGCATAATCGTTATTTTCTCCGGCGGCGTCCTATCAACCAATTTCAGCTGGATATCCGTAAAAGGAACAACCAACAGCCGCAACTTGCCCGAAAAATGCGCCAGGCGCTTGGCCAAATCCACAACCTTTTCCTTTGCGCGCTCCGAGGTATACGGCGGCGAATGAAAATAAACGGCTGTGATGCCTATGCCCCGCTTTGCGGCCAAATATCCAGCCACAGGGCTGTCTATGCCACCGGAAAGTAAAAGCACACCCTTGCCCGCAGACCCCGGCGGCAACCCCCCGGGCCCTTTCACCTCAACATCAGCAGAATAAATATATGCAAAGTTACGAATTTCAATTTTCAGCGTAAATTGCGGCGCGGTGAGATTTACTTTAAGGCCGTCCAAGTTGTTCAGTAGATATTCACCAATCTTACCGGATGCTTCATCAGACCTCATGGGATATTGCTTATTTGCCCGCTTTGTCGCCACACGGAAGGTAGCCGGGCGCACACAATGGGCCTGGGTATATTCCAAAGCAGCGGCCTGTATGCTTTCCATGCTATGGTCTAATAGCTTCACGGCCACACACACCGACGTTATCCCAAAAATACAAGTAACCTGGGGTATAGCCCTAGAAAAATCCGCATCGTGGCTCCATTCCACCACAAAACGCCCCTGCTCCTTATGCACCCAAAAGTCCCCATGGCCCGCAAGGTTTTTCCGCACAGCATCCAGCAGCATATTTTCATATATATATCGGTTTTTGCCTCGCAAGGCAATTTCCCCGTATTTTATAATCAAAACTTCCTTTGTATTTTCCATATCATCTCAACCTTTTCATTTTACGTAAATTTTTAACGCATCCCACAAAAATATCGGCGGCAATGGCTATTTCATCCAAAGTGTTCTCAGGCGAAAAGCTTATGCGCATGGCCGTTTGGGCTCTTTCGTCTGAAAGGCCATAAGCCGTAAGCACAGCCCCTTCGTCCCTTTTCTGCCGCTTATTACTAGAACACGCCGCCCCCGCTGAAATATACACACCCTCAGCAGAAAGGGCATTTAAAAGCACCTCGGGGCGTATGTCCGCCACGCTTATGTTCAATATATATGGGCTGGTATTTTGCCCGTTTATCTCAATGCTGCCCAAATCCTTTACAGCCTCATAAAACTGCTTTTTAAGGCCGCGTACATATTCAAAATTTTCTTTAATTCTCTCAAAACGCTCCTTGGTGGTTGCCCCTAAAGCGGCAATACCCACCACATTTTCGGTGCCGCTTCTAAGGCCATTTTCCTGTCCACCACCAAAAATTATCGGGCTAACATGCACCTTCTCCCGCACAAATAGCGCGCCGCAACCCTTCAGCCCCCCAATTTTATGCGCCGAAATGCTAAGCAAGTCAACGCCCAGCACCCTCACATCAACGGGAATTTTGCAAAAGGATTGCACGGCATCCACATGAAATAGAGCTTTAGGGCATAAATCCTTAACAATCTTGACCAAAGCGGCAATATCCTGGATAACGCCGGTTTCATTTTGGACATGATGGATGGACACCAGCGAAACAGGTGGCGAGGTGGATAAAACTGCCCTAAGACTATCCTGATTAACAGAGCCATCCGAGGAATGTTCCACGTGGAACACTTTAAAGCCGCGTTGCTCCAACGCCAAAACGGGATTTTTTATTGAAGAATGCTCTGCGGGGCTGGTGACAATGCCTACGCCAACAGGCAGCTTCGCACCGCCCAAGATGGCCAAATTATTAGCCTCTGTGCCGCTGGCGGTGAAATAAATTTCAGAAGGTTTGGCGTTTATGGCGTGTGCTATGGCCTCTCTTGCAACAATAACCTCTTTTTCGGCGGCCAGGCCCATGGCGTGTACAGATGAAGGATTGCCGAAATTATCCATAGCAGCAATAGCAGCCACCCTAGCGGCGCCACACACGGGGGCTGTAGCAGCATAATCCAGATATATTTTTCTCACGACAGACCCTCCAATTCATATAAAATATTGGCCAAAACAACGGGGCCGGCAAGCTCTGTACGCAATATGCGCGGCCCTAAAGACACAGTGCTTATCCCGTTTTCCTTAAATTTTGCTATTTCATCTTGGGCAAATCCGCCTTCGGGGCCGATGAAAAAGGCAATGGAAGCCAGGCCATGTGCCAACCCTTGCAAATAGGCCTTCAAAGAGAGCACTTCCTCGGCTTCGTAGCACACAAAGGCGGCATCATAAGCACCCATGCCCTTCAATGCGCCCTCAAGTGACATCACATCACCTATCTTAGGAATTCTCCCACGCTGGCTTTGCCTTGCAGCGGACAGCGCAATTTTCTGCCATCTATCCATCTTTTTACAATCTCTGTCGGATGCTTTGGCAACACACCGAGTAGTAACGACAGGCACAATGCCAGAAACACCTAGCTGGGTACACTTTTCAATAACTTCATCCATCTTGCCGGCCTTGGGAAGGGCTTGAAAAAGCGTGATGGCCACAGGCGGCTCTGCTATATTTTCTAATTTGTACAGGATGTTTACTCGTACATCTGCTTTACTAAGGCCTGTTACAACACAATGGTAATCCACGGCATTTCCATCACAAAGGGTAATTTCTTCGCCCACAGCAAGCCGCAATACGGCGGCGTGCGCGGCGTTTTCACCCGAAAGCACAATTTCATCGCCTAAAATATCTTTGCCGCCCACAAAAAACCTATGCTCCATAAGATGCCACCACAGCCACCCATTCATCTTGCGTGGCAATCTCAATTATTTTATAGCCGGCCCCAACCAGCGCGCCCAAAACCTCATCACTTCTATCCTTGATGATGCCGCCACAAATAAAAATACCGCCGCGCGCCAAAAGCCCCTTTGTGATAGGGGCAAGAGGGATGATAACATCCGCTATGATATTAGCAACGATGACATCATATTTGCTTTGGGCAACTTCGCCGTAAAGGCCTTTATCCGCCAAAATGTTTCCTGTGCTCACCTTAAAATTTTCGGGCGAAATGTTGTTTAAGCCGGCGTTTTCAAGGCAGACCTTTTCCGCAGAGGGGTCTATATCAATTGCGATGGCGAAGGCAGCACCCAAAAGCAAACCAATTATCGAAAGTATGCCGCTGCCGCAGCCTATGTCCAGCACCTTTGCGCCCCTTGACATATGCTTTTCCAAGGCGGCAATGCACAGGGCGGTGCTTTGATGCTGCCCGGTGCCAAAAACATGCCCCGGCTCTATTTTGAAGACAATTTCGCCGCTCTCTTGCACATAATCTTCCCAGGCAGGCACAATCATGATACTTTTGCCAACCTTAAACGGCTTATAATGCGCCTTCCAGGCCTCGCTCCAGTCATCTTCTACCAGCGTAAAGTCCACGCGCCCAAAGCCGCCCAAAGCCTCTTGTATGTCGTTCATGCTATCCTTAGCGTCTTCGGGCAAATAAAATTTAACCACGGCTAAGCCTTTCTCTGAAACCAAAAGAGCATCATCAACATAATCCCAATTGCTGGGATGGCCTTCAATAAAGCGCATGTTTTCATATTCGTCAATAATCTCTACGCCTTCAATGCCAAAATCCAAAAGCCGTGCCGCTGCTATATCTGCGTTTTCGCTTTCCGTCTCAATTTTTCCTTCGTACCACTTCATAAATCTACCTCTTGCTCATAAGTTTTGTACATACAAAGCCCAATGCCGCGAAGACTATCAGCAACAGGATGTTTAGCAACAATGTGGAGCTAAATTCTGTAAATTTATCGGCGATGCCAAAGTTAAACAGGGTGATAATTGCGCCCAGCACAAGGCCCATCACGGCGAAATATACCTTAACCTCGTGACGCTCTATGATAAAGCCGATAATTTTTGCCGCCGCCGCAAGGCCAATAAGGGCCCCAATGAAAAATGTAATCACAATTGCGCCAGAACCTAACAACTGATACATGGCTCCATCTTGGCCCCGTATAAGCATGAAAATTGCGGCGGCAAAATCTCCTACGGCCCCATATACCGTGCCAAACTGCCCCAATAATATCAATATCAAAGCGCCGCTAACCCCAGGAACAGCCAGCATAAAGGCAGAGATGATGCCCGCCGTCAGCACAGAAATAAAATCCCCCACGCTGTCAATAACAGGTATAGCAACCACCTCTTCTGACGGCACAATAAAGCCCAGCGAAACAATAATGGCAAAGCCCACAACGGCAATGATATAATATGGCTTTACCTTGATGCCGGGTTTAATTTTGCCGTAGATAACAGGGATGCTGCCTATAACAAGGCCAATGAAAAAGGAGTAGCTTTGCAAGGTAAACCTTTCCATGATATCAACTATTGCACCTACGGAAGCCAAGATACCTATTGCCGCACCCAAACCAATGGGCAGCAAAAAAACCATACTCTTTTTAAACTCTTTACGCAAGCCGTTTGCAGCAAAAATAAGCTTATCGTAAAGACCCGTCACCACGGCAAAAGTAGAGGCGGAAAGACCGGGCACCACCAAAGCAAGGCCGATAAAAATGCCTTTAATAAAATTTACTATCATAAATTCTCCTTTTCAAGCTGTCATTAGACTTGCAACGAAACAAAAGCTCTCACAATGGACTACATAACGTAGGGGCGACCTGCGGTCGCCTCAATATCTTGAAATTACGTACATGTATGTCTTAACAGGCAATGGGACCAAGGGGCGACCGCAGGTCGCCCCTACGAAAGTCATGAGCTTCGTGTCGTACAAAGTTGTTTCATTACATATCTAATGACGGCGAAGGTCTAATTATCAAAAAATGTGCCAAAAGCCTTGAGGACATATTCGTTGTCAATGGTTGCGCCAAGCTCGCGTATGG
>WQVI01000030.1 GCA_009781625.1 Defluviitaleaceae bacterium
AGGAGCTACGCCCGTTACCGCTTTAAAATCGACCTCGTTATAGTTTTTAAGATTTTCGTATTTTGTAATAATCATATGGGCATTATAGCATGTTTTTAATTTCGTTACAAGTTTATTGCGAGGACTACGGCAATTAAATTATGATATAGTACAAGGCCGAAGTAATCCAGCAGCGATAACATGTCGAGGTTTATGTTAGTTGTTCTATTGCAGCGTTATGATGTTTTTTGTGGTTGTAGGTATGCGCTACAATGGCCCAAAAAGAAATCCTAAATCAAGTTGAGGTGTTAGACCTATAACTAAGCAATAATGCAGCCTTGATGTTGACGTTGGCTGGATTGCTTCGGCCTTGGGCTGTATGGGCTTTTCAACTACCGTTGGCCTCGCAATGACAGTTGGACGTTGCGTTGCTAATCGGAAGTCAACGGCAGTTTACAAGCCAATGCGGTACAAGGCCGAAGCAATCCAGCAGCGATAACATATCGAGGTTTATGTTAGGGCCTGTTCCCACTAACGAAAACGCACATTTGCGGTCGATATTTCCGCCACTCTTCGTCAGCTCTTCCTCGCGTGACCCTTGGTTTTGGCACATGGTTCTCGTGCCAAAACTTGTGGGCACGCCACGTCATCACTTCCTTGATTGGCGAAAAATCGCCTCGCAAATCTGCATTTTCTTATAGTGGGAACAGGCCCTAGTTGTTTCATTACAGCACAAACCCGCCTCTTACAGGGTCTCTGTTGTCAAAAACAAAGGTGTTGAAGCCGGTAATGAAGGCAGAGCCCGTAATTTCAGGAATTACGGCGTCATATTTGCCAACTTTGCAGGTTTCTGTAATTTTGCCTCTAAAAAGTGTGCCGATGATGCTTTCGTTTATGAAGGTTTCGTTTATGTCAATCATGCCTTTGGCGTACATGGCGGCAAGCTTTGCGCTTGTGCCTGTGCCGCAGGGAGAGCGATCTATCTGCCCTTTGCCAAAAACAACAGTGCTTTTGCATTGCGCGCTGGGGTCTTCGGGCGCACCATAAAATTTAACCAGGTCACAAGTTTTTATATGGGTAAGCTCTGGATGTTGCATATCCACCTGGCGGTTTATATTTTCCATTATCTCCATGCCCAGGTTTGTTAGCTGGGTTACATTTTCGGGCTTTACGGCATATCTTATTTCTTTAACATCAATAAGGGCGAAAAAGCTGCCGCCGAAGGCAATATCCAGCTTAATATTGCCCAGGCTGGGGATGTTTACTTCTACGTTTTGTTTATATAAAAACGATGGCACATTTAGCACAGAAACCTCTTCCACGATATCGTTTCTAACCCTGGCTGTTGTTTTAACGAGGCCTGCCGGTGTATCTATATTTACTTTGGTGTATTCGCCTGTAATGGCTGTTGCGCCCGTAGCGATAGATGCCGTAACAGAGCCGATAGTGCCGTGGCCGCACATGTTAAGATACCCGCCGCCATCCATAAAAATTACGCCGAAATGGGCTTCGGGGTGGCAGGGGCGCGTATAGATAGCACCAAACATGTCCTTGTGTCCCCGGGGCTCGTGCATAAGGGTTCTGCGGATATCGTCTTTATGGCTTATCAAAAATTGTTTCTTTTCGGCCATTGTTGCGCCCGGGATGTTTATGACGCCGCTTTTTATTATCCTTGTTGGCTGCCCCATGGTGTGGGTGTCTATGGTTTCTATTGTTTTGGCTATTCTCAAGAGAGACCCCCTTTAAATTTTGGCGTGATATTCGTAAGCCAGCGGCACGGTTTCGCCTGCTGTTTTAATTTCTATTAGCTGCACCAATGTATCCCTTAAAATAGCCCTTTGCATTTCGGCGTCATTTGGCGCGCCCGCGTTTGCCCCCATGGGGACAATGGGCGCTACAGCCCTTGGCGAGCCGTTTTGGCGGGTTACAGGGGGCAATGCCGAAATGATAATTGTTGGGATGCCTATTTCTTCTATACTCCTCTGCACGCACGCGGCAGTCCTGTGGCAAGTACCTCAGCCGGCAGTTAAAACCACCGCATCCACATTTTCGTCTTTAAGCCTTCTTGCAATCTCTGGGCCTGTTTGGTTTATGAAAGCAGATTGGTCTCCACCGCCGCCCATAAATGCGTAATGGTTTGGCGCGGCCGCTTTTATAAGGCCTTCTTTTGCAAGCTCGTTTAGCCTGTCCACGGGAAACATGCAGTTTATATCTTTATTAACATCGGCGTTATCATAGCCGCCGTGTGTCACCATCATTTCGTTTATATGGGCGGCGTTTGGGACGATGCGATAGCTTGTATCCCCCGCCAAATTAAACCGCGCGTCCGATTTTAAATGCACACCGGCGGCGGTGGCCAATGCTATTGTCATATCTTTTAGCTCTTTTTTAACATCCTCCCAAACAGGGGGCGGCATTATGGGCACATATATTTCAGATTGCAGCCCTTTTACTGTTGTAAGGTTCATTGCTAAATCACTCCTTGTCTAAAACTTCGGGATAGCTCATTAAAAAGCCAACTACTTGCCCTGTTTTGGGCGGATGGTCGCTTATCAACATGCGCAGGGGTATTTTTAGCTGACCCATGCGCCCGGCAATATCTATGGTTACGCTGCCTTCGGTTACATCTACAATTATGCCTTCAAACAATCTTTCCGAAGACGCATATTTTAATTTGCTCATTGCTTTTCTATGGCCCTGGCGTTGTTTTCAACAACAGCGGGGGTCCAGCTTTTTTCGGCGGCTTTAACAGGCTCGCCGGCGATAACGGCCTTCATCATGGCCATAGCGCGCACTGCGTCCTCGTGGCAAAGTGTATTGTAGCATAAAATTTCGTTTTCTATGCCTGCCTCGGATTTATTAACGTCTATCATATGCTTCATATGCTTATTTCCAAGCACTAAAGCACCCTGAACAGCCGAATATGTCACACCAACCACACCAATGCCGCGCTCTCCTATTTGCTCTATGTGGGAAGCAAAATCTATGTGGTTATTGCCGAAGCCTTCTGTTGTAACAATTGCGCCGTCTACTCTCATGGCTTCTATGGTCATGCCCAGCCTTTTTGAAACATAAAATTTTTCAGAATTAGCCTGGGGCGAGCCTACGAAAATGACGCCTACAAGGTCTATTTCTTCATCTTGCAGGGCGTGCATAACAAGGGGCTCGCGAAAATAATGTCTGCTGCATTCTTTTGAGGCAGGGCCAATGCATGTAAGGGCATGTATCGCGCCGTCAAGCACTTCTATGGGCGAAAGCACCACGGGAAGGTTGCCAAGGTCTACATTTGGCCTTGCGCCCATTGTGCCTACGGGCTCGGTTGGTAAAATAAGGTTGTCGTGCATAGCACCTTGGCCCATCACTTCTTTTACAATAACGACGCGAGGCTTATCAGGGCGGCTGTGCTGAACAAATTCTTCTTCGTGGGTGCAGAGATTATCCGCCGCTTCTCTCAAAGCTTTACGAATTTCCGTTGCTATCATATCGCTTGCTTTGTGTGCGGCAAGGGGCCCGGGACGCTCCATATTAGCCCCTGCTTTTATAACAACATTGGTTTTAATTAAAATATCGCCTTTATCGGGCGCGCCCGGCCTGCCCCATTTTATGTTTTCTTCCAAAATGCCTTCGGAAGAGCCAAATTCGCCAATTTGAACACCGTTTTCGTCGGTGCCCGTTACCATCAAAACAACACCGTCCAGCACACGGGTAATGCCGGAGCCAAGCTCGCCGGCCTCTTTGCAGGCTATAGGCTGAACATCCATTATAGTGTCGCTGTATTCGTTATATCTGTCTGGGGTAATGATGTCAAGCTTTAGGTCTACAACCAATTCTTCCGAGGCAATGGCCTCTTTGCATAGCTCTTCGGGGCATCTTAGGGTGAGGGTTTGGCCCTCTATCTTGGTTTCATCGCCAAATGCCGCGTTGTTTATTTTAAAGTAGCGTCTTTTTAGACTTCTTAGTACTTTTGAAGGCATAGATGGCCCGGAAGGCACATCAGGGGCGACAAAAGGCACAGAGCCTAACGGAAAGGCTATGCTGATGTTTTTTCCTTCGCCTATGTGAATTGTTACGTTATTATTGTTAGCGGGCACTGCGGCAGCAATTGAAGGTACTGCGGCAATTGTGCCGGCGGCATTAGGAGAATCGATATATTCAGGCGTTATGGGGGTTAGCGCATCAATGGTTTTGACGAGCGTAGCACCCAGCACCTGCTCTATTGCTAAGCAGTTGCCGGGTATAGCAAGCAAGCCGGATTCTTCTAAATCTGCAAAAATAGCTGGGTCTTCCAGGTTTTCAGGTGAAATTACCGTACCCGCTTCAAATTTGCAACAAGCCACGGCGGGGTCTTTTGCATGTTCTTTTGCTGTGGTAGCATTTATTGCCATAAAATCAACACCTTTCATTCAAGTGGTTTTTCTGTAAATCCTTCTGTCAGCCGCCCTCATTATGTGGTCGGTACTATGATATAGTTGCACCCCTAACCTAGGGGTCACACTGGCTAGTGTGTTGGTTCAGTCCTCGCAGGCGCTGCTTATTATGGCTTCTGCCCCTTGAGATTTTAGGCGCAAAGCAGCTTCTGCCTGCCCGGGGCATTTTCCCGGCATTTCGCAGCGATAGCGGCCGTTAACTTCTACCATGCGCTTGCAAAGGGTTTCGCTTACAACCGTACCGCCCATGTCGGCAACAATTTCGCGCATACGCTGGCTTGAAGCACCACATTCGCAAGCCAAAATTCCAAATTTTTTCTCCGCAACAGGAAAAGGCATTGCAACAAAGATGCCGCCTGTTGTTTTTGTTAAAACAGAATTTTCATGCCCACGCTCGCCTGTGAAAGGCCCGCCCAGCACAATTTCGCCGATGGGGGCAATATATCCGCCGCATTTGTGTACATAATGCGCTATAGGCGCGCCAATTGGCTGATCCATAAAAACCTGCGGGCTGTTGCCATATGTGTCGCCAAGCCGCCCACCCACCGTTATATCTTTAGTAATTACGGGCTTTCTAAGCTCAATGGCCTCGCACACCCTTTTAACGGTTTCTACATTAGAAACAAGGGCACCCACAGCAGAAGGCAACCGGCCAACCTCAAGCTGTATCCCTAAAACTTCCCGCACCACAACGCGCTCGTCACCGGCGGGGTAGATGTCGGACAAATATTTTATTTCCATGTCCGAATCGTTCTTTATCGCTTTCGCTATAGCAATAAGCGCGGCTTTGTTTTTTGGTTTGATGGCAACATAACCCTTTGCGGCATTAGTTATGTGCATAATATACTTCATGCCGCGTATAATGCCCTCTGCATCCTCTTCCAAAGCCCTTATATTATGAAAAAGGGTAGGCTCACATTCGGCGGCATTTAATATAATGCAGCCGCCTTCTAAATTAATATCAAATTTAATATGCGCAGGAAAGCCAGCACCACCAGCACCAACAACACCCGCCTCTTTTATCGCTTCCAAATTGCTTGCCGTATCCTTTATTTTTACATACTCTTCAGGTTGATGGGCATCGGGCTTTATTATCACGGCGGCATCGCTTATTTCTGCAACCCTTCCGTATACGCTGCTGTGTATATTTGCGCCAAGCCCATCGCACACGGCAATAAGCTGCCCCTTTTTAACAATGTCACCCACATTGATGACAGGAGCAGCCGCGCCGCCTATATGCTGTCTAAGCATTATTTCAATATTGTCGTATATGTTTTTCATCTCCGTTCGTTTTGCCATCTTGCTTCTTAATTATACTATTTAACGGAATTTTGTCAACATCTTTAAAATATCTATTTAACTTTTGTCCGCATTATGGTACAATCTTTCAGGAGATATTTATAAAAGGAAAAGAGGCTTGCTAAATGAGTAATAGCAGTGTTGTGAAGAAGAAAGATTCTATGTCTTTACTTGACTTTTTTTGCATAGGCTTCGGCTGCATTGTTGGGGTTGGCTGGGCGTTGACAGTAAACAGATGGATGGCAAACACAGGCGGGCCAATACCAGCTTCCATTGGCTATCTGGTGGCGTTGCTTTTTATGACGCCCATTGGCTTTGCTTATGCCGAGCTTGTGCCCATGATGCCCGTTGCGGGCGGCGGGGCGGCTTTTGCCCACAAAGCCTTCGGGGAAAGGATAGCTTTTATTTCCGGCTGGGCGTGCTTTGGCGGCTTTGTTTGGATATTGCCCTGGGAAGCAATTATGGTTGCCGAAATTGTAAGCATGATATTTCCCGGTATTTTATTTGAAGGCGGCTATCTTTACGCATTTCAAGGCTGGAATGTCCACATATCCCATATATTAATGGGCGCGGCATGTACCATCTTCTTGTTTATGCTAAATTTGCGCGGCGGCGGTGCTTCGGCTAAATTTCAGCGCATATTTGTTATTTTTATGATATGCGCCGCCATCATTGCGATAATTGCTGCCTTTTCGCGCTTTGATGCACAAAATTTAATGCCCGTTTACGAAAATGTGCGCGATAGACAGCACACAAACTTCTTCGGCGGCATGATGACGATATTGCTTTTGGCCCCCTTCTTTCTTGCGGGCTTTGAAACCATACCCCAAATGGCCGAAAATTCAAATGCAGACCCCAAAAGCATAGGCAAAGTTGTGATACTTTCCATAACGCTGGCTTGCTTGTTTTACGCAGTATTGCTCATTGCCCTTGGCGGTGCTATGCCGTGGATAGATTTTTGGGCAGATGGCGAATTCGGCACACCCGCGGCCGGGCTTTTGTTACGGTTTGTTTATGGAGATATCCCCGTTATAGGCAATGCGCTGTTTGTTATTTTGACCCTTGGCGCGCTAACAGGGCTTATAACAACATGGAACGGCTTTATGAAAGCATCGGCATATCTGCTGATGGGCATGGGGCGCGCAAAAATGGTGCCATCCTTTTTTACAAAGCTACACCCAAAATATGGAACCCCTTACGCAGGCCTGATATTTTGCGCAATAATTTCTATAATTGGCCCTTTTCTTGGATTTAATATGATAGACGGTATTACAGAGCTTGCAGGCGCAGCCTTTGTTACAACATGGTGCATAACGGCGTTTTGCCTGGTTAAGCTGCGCAAAACCATGCCGGATGCACATCGCCCGTATAAAATGCCCGGCGGCCCCGTGCTTGCCTTTATAGCAGGCAGCATAATGCTTGCGGCTTTGGTGTTTATGTTTTTGCCCTTTGGATGGAACCCGCTTTTCATGGGCTGGCTAACGGTGGCGTATTGCGTGGGCTGGGCGGCTGTGGGCGCGATGTTTTATTTGATGGCAAGCAAAGAGAGAAATTCTGTTTCGCCGGAAGAGCGCGCTCGCTCGTTGTTTGAAGCAAAAAAATAGGCCTGTCGCGTGGAGGTTAATTGATGGTTAGCGGAGATGTTGTTGTCATAGAAATTTTAATATATTGGCTTATTTCAGCCGCCGTAATTGTTTTTACAGATATGTATGCCAGAAAAAAGCTAGGCAAAAAATCTTTGGGATATCTATCGCTACGCATACCAAAATTTATAACAGTTGCAATAATTTCCATTATTTCAATAGCCATTATTTTATACACAAGATGGAACTATATAAGCATTGAAACCATGACTTTTTTAGGCGTGCCATATCTTGGCATGTGGTTTTATCATATCGTTGTTAATTTCAGAAGAATTAGAGCCGAGAGGACAAAGTAAACCTTTTAGGAAGGCCACGGCAGTTCAATTGCATTAACGATTGCGAGGCTAATTATAATTGAATAATGTTGATTTTATGCTGTCTGGATTGCTTCGGCCCTGAGCTGTATTGGCCTCTTAACCACCGTTGGCCTCGCAATGACGGTTGTACGTTGTGTTGTTATCAGGATGTCCGTGACAGTTGAATTGTCATTGCGAGGACTACGATGGTTGAATTATGATATAGTGCAAGTCCGAAGCAATCCAGATAGCCGATGAGTATAAATGTTGACATTGACGTAAGCTGGATTGCTTCGGCCCTGAGCTGTATTGGCCTCTTAACCACCATTGGCCTCGCAATGACAGTTGGACGTTGCGTTGTTGCCGGATGTCCACGGCAGTTAAACCGTCATTGCGAGGACTACGACAGTTGAATTATGATACAGTACAAGTCCGAAGCAATCCAGATAACCGATGTGTATAAATTTTGATGTTAACGTTGCCTGGATTGCTTCGGCCCTGCACTACACTGGCTTCTCAACCACCATTGGCCTCGCAATGACGGTTGTACGTTGCGTTGCTGCCGGATGTCCACGACAGTTCAATTGTATTGACAATTGCGAGGCCAACGGTATTTATGAAGCCTTTAGCCTTTAGGGCCGAAGCAGGCCTATTGACAAAGGGGGTTGAAGATATGGAGCTATGGTTTTTATATGCTATAGGGGCTGCAATATTTGCGGGATTAACAACGGTTTTAGCAAAAATTGGCCTAAAGGACGTAGATTCGCATTTAGCCACCGCGATACGCACCATGGTGGTGGTTGCTTTTTTATGGATAATTGTTTTTGCTGTCGGCTCTCAAGATGGTATTTGGCGCATGGACGGCACAACATGGATAGTTTTGATATTGTCCGGCCTTGCAACAGGCGGTGCTTGGCTGTGCAGGTTTCGCGCCTTAAAATTTGGAAATGTTAATAAAGTAACACCGATAACCAAATCCAGCACAATATTAACAATGCTATTGGCCTTCATATTTTTAAGAGAGCCTTTGGGATGGATTACGATAGTGGCCATGGTTTTGATGGGCACGGGCACATGGATGATGCTGGAGCTTAAAAAAACCAAAAAGAGCGGCGATGTCGAAAAAAATCCAAGAAAATCTTGGATTATTTTTGCGGTATTGGCAGCCGTTTTTGCAAGCCTTGTAGCCATTTTTGGCAGCATAGGCGTTTCTGACATGGATGCAAGCCTGTGGACAGCCATAAGAACCGTAATTGTAGCCCTTTTAAGCTGGCTTATGGTTTATGCCACAGGCGGACAAAAAGAAATTAAGAAGATAAAAATAAAGAGCTGGGTATTTTTGGTATTGTCGGGATTGGCAACGGGGGCAAGCTGGCTATTTTTCTATCATGCCCTTCAAATAGGAAATGCCAGCCTTGTTGTGCCTATCGACCAGCTAAGCATTGTTATCACCATGGGCTTTGCCCGCCTGTTTTTAGGAGAACGCTTTTCCAAACAAAGCCTCATCGGCCTTGCTATTTTAACCATAGGTATTTTGCTGCCTGTTTTTGCAACATGATATTAGAACCTGTTTAATTTGTTAAACCTGCGTATATCATTTCTAAATTAAAGCGCATCATATCATAGTATGTACCTGCAACATCGCCGGGTTGTGACAAAGAATCTGTAAACAGCATAGCAAACACAGGAATGCCTGTTTCTGCGGAAATTTGCTCGATATATTGGCTATCCACACTACTTTCTGCAAATAACGACCTTACTTCGGAATTATTAATTACAGTGATAAGCGCCAGCATTTGCTCTGGTGTGCCTTCTTCTTCGGCATTTAGCTCCCAGATGTATGCCTCGTTGAGGTTATAGGCCGCAGCAAAATACCTAAATGCGCCTTCCGAGCTTACCAGCAGCCTTCGAGAATCCGGGATATGGTCAAATCTTCCTACCCATTCATTATGCAGCGCATATAGCCTTGCAATATAGTTTTCGGCATTTTCTTGGAAGGCGGCAGCGTTTTCAGGAGAAAAACCGCTTAAAACCCTTGCGATATTTTCAACATAAACAATGCCTTTGCTAAGGTCCAGCCAAGCATGTGGGTCTTCTTCATCTTCCATGCCTTCCGTTAGCAAGAAAAACGGCGTTATGCCTTCGGTAACACGGAAATAATTGATGTTTTCAGCCATACCCGTGCTTTCCATAAGGTTTGTAAACCATTCGTTACCAACTTCCAAATTCCAGCCATTGAAAAAGATTATATCTGCGCCTGCAACGGCCATCATATCTGCGGGCAGGATATCATGCTCTTCCGGATTATCACCTATCGGTACGATGGTATAAATTTCAACCAAATCTCCGGCTACTTGATATACCATATCAGCTATGATGGAAATTGTTGCAACCACCTTAATTTGCTCTTGGCCTTGCCCTTGGTCTGCGGCAACTACGCCCGTGGAAGTACCATTGCCATCTCCGCAGGCCGCCAAAATAAACAATGACAATGCCGCTGTCATCAGCGTGTAAACTATTTTTTTCATAATAAATCAAACCCCCTCTAAGAACCTGTTTACTATCTCCATTCCGTCATATTTTCGGCTTATTTTCCACATGGCCGCGTTGCGCGCTCCTAGCAGATAGTCCCGTTATATGCCTTGGCGCTTTCGCTCTGCGAAAGTGGGCTTCGCCCAGTTTGCGTAGCAAACCGCTGGGTCGCGCGCGCCTTGCCCTGTGAAAAAACGCTCGAAAATATAACGAAAGCGAGATAGTAAACAGGTTCTAATGCCTTACATTTGAATTGTTCTTTATCTGGAAAATAAGCCCCTTTTTTGGCGCGAATATCAATGTTATGGTGAAAATGGCGGCCAATGTCAGCACAATGCTTGCCCCGGAAGGCATGTTAAATGTTAAGCTGAAAAACATGCCTATCATTGCCGCGGCCGCGCCTATGGTCATTGATAAAGCAATCATAACAGGCAGTCTATTTGTCAGAAGATAGCTTGTTGCGGCCGGTGCTATTATCATAGCAACAATTAAGATGGCACCCACAACCTGCAAAGATGTAACTATTACCAGCGTCAGCATAAAAAGAAAAGCGTAATGCATGGCCCTTGTTTTAAGGCCATATACCTTTGCCAGCGTTTCGTCAAAAGAGGTTATCAAAAGCTCTTTGTAAAGCAGCACGATAAAAAGAAGCAGCAATGCGCCAACAACAGAAATTGCCGTGATGTCAGATGCGCTAACGGTTAAAACATTGCCAAACAAGACGCTGTGCAGGTCTGTCACTGTCCTTATGCGGGATATCAATATCAAGCCCAAGGCAAAAAACGAGCTAAAGACAATGCCAATTATAGCGTCCTTTTTTAGTTTCGACTTTTCCGATATAAAGCCAATTGCAAAAGAAGCCAGCACGCCAAAAACGGTGGCCCCCATAAGGTGGCTTATGCCAAGCACTTGGCTGATGGCAACGCCGGGTATCACGGCATGGGCTATGGCATCTCCCATCAGCGACAGGCCGCGCAAAATGACGAAAGTGCCGATAGCTGCCGCTATAACGCCAACCAACACAGCCGCAATAACAGCCCGCCCCATAAAAGCATGGGTTATAATTATATCAAAAAAATTGCTTATCATGGCAGGCCCCCCTCGCTAAAAATCTTTATGAAAGAGCCCGCATATGCTTTAGCGATATTTTCTTTTGTAAAGACTTTTTTTGTATCGCCATAAGCGATAACTTCTTTGTTTAAAATGATAATTTCGTCGAAATAGTCGGCCACATTGTTAAGGTCATGATACACTGTTATTATGGTCTTTCCGTCGTCGCGCAGCCTTCGCAATATCTTCATAATTTTCTGCTCGCTATCTGCATCTATGCCGGCGAAGGGTTCGTCTAAAAATATTATTTGGGCATTTTGCGCCAGCACCCTGGCCAAAAAAACCCTTTGCAGCTGGCCGCCGGATAGCTCTCCTATCTGGGCTTTGGCATAGCCGGCCATCTCAACTTCCTGCAAAGCATCCATAACTTGTTTTCTATGTATTTTGCGCGGATATCTAAATAGGCCAATTTTCGGGAAAAGCCCAAGCATCACAACATCTTTCACCTGTATAGGAAAGTTTAAATCGTTATCAACCCTCTGCTTTACGTATGATGTCACTTTCTTTATATTTTCCATGGGTTCTCCATCAAAAGCAACTGTGCCCGATGAAGGCTGAACTAACTTTAAGATGGCCTTGATAAGTGTAGATTTGCCGGCGCCATTGGGGCCGATAATTCCAATAAGTTTGCCTTTACTAACGGAAAACGATATATTTTCTAATACCTTTATTCCGGAATAGCTAACGGACAGGTTGTTAACAGACAATATCTCCTTTAAATTGCAATTCATATCAACCCCATCCTCTCATATAGCTTCATGCTAAAAATAACATCGTCAGTTATCTTCAACTAACTATTATTGTATGATAATATTTCATTAATGTCAATGGTTATTTAAAGTTATTTTTTAAATTTTTATCAAATGGTTATCCTAAGCTAATTTTTTTGATTAGACAGATGACATTTCTTGCCATCTTGCGATGACGCAGGAGCTGGTTGGCTGGATTGCTTCGGCCTTGGGCTGTATCATAATTCAACTGTCGTAGTCCTCGCAATGACAATTGAACTGCCGCGGACATCCGGTATCAACACAACGTCCAACTGTCATTGCGAGGCCAATGGCGGTTGAAAAGCCAATGCAGTACAGGGCCGAAGCAATCCAGCTTACATGCTTTGGTTTGCAGCCTTTGGTCGTCCTAAAATGAAATATGTACATTTGAAGTTAAGTAAAAAGGTACACCAATTGTATTGCAAAAGAAATTGAAGCATGTTATAATATGGCTATTGACAGATTAAAATGTCATAATTTAAAAAATTTGCGGAAGGAGCAAAAAATTATGAACAAAAGAACAACAAGAGGCTTGCTGGCTTTTGTGCTTTCCCTTGTGATGGTTTTCAGCAGCATATCATCGGTGTTTGCCTATGAAAATGGCGCAGATGAAAATTATTACAGCGGGTTTGTGCAAGATGATGACGGGCATGGTTACGATTACGATGTATCATACGATTATGACGAAGATGAGGACGAAGATGAGGGTGAGTACCTTCTATTGCAAGAAGCGCAAGCCGTTATGGCATTTGGCGATGCGATAATGCCTGCCGGCATGACCATGCAGGGCAACATAGTTAGCGCGGGGCTTGAGCGTTCATTTGTAATAATGCCTGATGGCAGCCTTTGGGGCTGGGGCAATAATTGGAATGGTGGGCTTGGTGACGGCACAGGTATCGGCCGTAACGCGCCTGTTTGGATAATGGATAATGTGGTCTCGGTTTCAACCGGAGACAACCATACAATGGCAATTACGGCAGATGGCAACTTGTGGGGCTGGGGCGCCAATTGGGCCGGACAGCTTGGTGACGGCACAACCACAGACAGGTTTAGCCCTGTATTAATATCCGGCAATGTGGCGGCGGTTTCGGCTGGCGGCGGTCATACAATGGCCATTACAACCGATGGCAACTTGTGGGCTTGGGGCAGCAACCATTCCGGACAGCTTGGGGATGGCACCACCATAGATAGGCATAGCCCTGTACATGTAGCCGCCAATGTAACCCATGTTGCCGCCGGCGGCAGCCACACAATGGCTATTACAACCGATGGCAATCTGTGGGGCTGGGGCGACAACCATTCCGGGCAGCTTGGTAACGGTACAACTACAGGAGAGCTTGGCCCAATACATATAGCCGGCAATGTGGCCTATGTTTCTGCCAGCGGCAACCACACATTGGCGATAACAACCGATGGCACCCTGTGGGGTTGGGGCAGCAATTGGGCCGGACAGCTTGGTGACGGCACAACCACAGACAGGTTTAGCCCTGTATTGATAACTAACGGCATTGCTTACGTTTCGACAGGCGGCGCCCACACAATGGCTATCGCAACAGACGGTGCTTTGTGGGGTTGGGGCACCAATATGCATGGCGGACTTGGTGACGGAACAAACACAAATCGCTATTCTCCTATATGGATAATGGGTGATGTGGCGGCGGTTGCTACCAGCTTCGGACAACCTGCAAATTTTGCAGGCCACACATTAGTTATCACAAATGATGGCTGCCTATGGGCTTGGGGCGGCAATTGGAGTGGCCAGGTTGGCGATGGCACAACAACAAGCCGTAACATCCCCGTGATGATAAAATGCCATGATGGCGATTTGAATTTGGATATACAGCATAACAGAATAAGCGCAGGCGACGCGCATTCGTTTGCAATAACACCTGATGGCGGCCTGTGGGCTTGGGGTGCTAATGGGTCTGGGCAGCTTGGAGATGGCACAACCATAGACAGAGACAATCCGGTAAGAATAATGGATGATGTGGCTTTTGTTTCGGCTAGCAGCTCGCACACAATGGCTATCACAACCGATGGCAGGCTGTGGGGTTGGGGCTGGAACTGGCTTGGGCAGCTTGGCGATGGCACAACCACAGATAGGCACAGCCCTGTGTTGATAGCAAGCAATATTGTCTCTGTTTCAACTGGCGACTCTCACACAATGGCCGTCGCAACCGATGGCAGGCTGTGGGGTTGGGGCTCTAATTTTAATGGTCAGCTTGGTGATGGCACAACCATGAATAGGCACAGCCCTGTGCTAATAACTACTGGCATAGCATCTGTCTCGGCTGGTGATGGCCACACTATGGCTATTGCAACCGATGGCAGGCTGTGGGGTTGGGGTTCTAATTGGAATGGTCAGCTTGGTGATGGCACGACTATGAATAGACATACCCCTACATTGATAACTAATGGCATAGCCTTGGTTTCAGCCGGTGGTGGTCACACGATGGCTATCACAACCGATGGAAGCCTATTGGCTTGGGGCTCTAATTGGAATGGCCAGCTTGGCGATGGCACAACCACACACAGGCACAGCCCTGTAAGGATAAAGGATGGTGTAGTTTCGGTTTCAACCGGTGGCGTTCACACAATGGCCATTACAGTCGACAATGCCCTATGGGGCTGGGGTGGCAATTGGTGGGGCCAGATTGGTGATGGCACAACAATAAACAGGTATAGTCCTGTACGGATAATGGATGATGTAACCGAGGTTGCAGCTAGCAATATGTCATCTTCTGCTGCGGGCGGATACACTTTGGCAGTTAAAACCGATGGCAGCATTTGGGGCTGGGGTGGCAATTGGGTTAGCCAAGTTACCGGAGACGGCACAACTACAAGTCGCAGTAACCCTGTGAGGATAACCCCACCCGTAATTATTACGGCAGGCTTGGCAAATGTTCCGGCTTTTCTTTCGCCGCATATACCATATGCCTCATACGTGTTGCCGGGCGGTGCTGTGGGCCAGGCATACAGCCATACTTTTGAGGTTACAGGAGCCAGGCCAATAACATGGGCTATTACGCAAGGTGTGTTGCCCGCCGGCCTTAGCCTTGACGCAAACACCGGCATTATTTCAGGCATCCCCACAACAACGGGCCTATCCGTATTTAGGGTTGAAGCAACCAACTTTGGCGGCAGCGAAACACAGGTATTTTCTATTAACATATCAGATGCGCCGCAGATACAGCATAACAGGATAAGCGTAGGCGAATCGCATTCGCTTGTAATATTGCCTGACGGAAGCTTATGGGGTTGGGGCAACAATTGGGTTGGCCAGCTTGGTGATGGCACAACCACAAACAGAGACAATCCGGTGAGGATAAAGGATAATGTTGTTTCTGTCTCTGCTAACAGCGGTCACACAATGGCCATCACAGCAGATGGCAACCTATGGGGCTGGGGTCATAATTGGTCCGGCCAGCTTGGCGATGGCACAACCACGGATAGACATAGCCCTGTGCTGATAGCAAGCAATATTGTCGCTGTTTCGGCTGGTGGCACTTACACAATGGCCATAACAACAGATGGCAACCTATTGGGCTGGGGTGCCAATTGGGTAGGCCAGCTTGGTGATGGCACAACCACAAACAGATATAGCCCCGTGCTGATAGCAAGCAATATTGCCGCTGTTTCCGCCGGTGCTTCTCATACAATGGCCATAACAACAGACGGAAGCCTTTGGGGCTGGGGCAACAATTGGGCTGGCCAGGTTGGTGATGGCACAACCATAAACAGATATAGCCCTGTGATGATAGCAGGCAATATTGCCGCTGTTTCGACCGGCAGTTCTCATACAATAGCCATGACAACCAACAATAACGTATTTGGATGGGGCAGCAATTGGTTCGGCCAAATTGGTGACGGCACAACTACAAACAGATATAGCCCTGTGCAAATAAATTACAATGCTATTTCTGTTTCAGCCGGTGGCAGCCATACGATGATTATCAAAGCCAACGGTACTTTGTTGGCATGGGGCGCAAATTGGGACGGCCAGCTTGGTGACGGCACAACCATAGACAGGCATAGCCCTGTGCACATTATGGATGATGTATATGCTGTTGCACCCGGCAATAACGCCGCCGGTACTGCGGGCGGCCATTCCTTAGCGCTTAAGGCTGACGGCAGCCTTTGGGGCTGGGGCACCAATTGGAACAGCCAAGTTACCGGAGATGGCACAAACACAACCCAGCTTTCTCCTGTAAGAATAACCCCGCCAACAATAATAACAGACGGTCTAACAAGCAATCCCAATATACCCGGCTCGCCATATGACATAGGTATCATTATGCGAGGCAACTATTTCACCCGCACCTTTGAAGCAACGGGTGCCAGGCCAATAACCTGGGCCGTTACGGATACCGAATCATTGCCGCCGGGCTTACAATTTTATGCGGAAACCGGTGTTCTTTCAGGCATTCCCATACAATCCGGGATATTTGAATTTACAATTGAAGCAACCAACTTTGGCGGCACAAGCTCTCAAACATTTACCATTTTGGTTTTCGGGCGCGATTTTCAAGTGTTTCGTCAGCATAATAGGGTAAGCGCAGGCGGCACAAGCTCGTTTGCAATAATGCATGATAGCACCCTATGGGCTTGGGGCAACAATTCTTCCGGGCAGCTTGGAGACGGCACAACCATAGACAGACATGATCCTGTAAAGATAATGGATGATGTGGTTTATGTTTCAACCAGCGGCTCTCATACAATGGCTATTACATCCAATGGCGATTTATGGGGCTGGGGTGCCAATGGGGCTGGCCAAATTGGCGATGGCACAACCACACACAGGCACAGCCCTGTGTTGATAGCAAGAAATATTTCCGCTGTTTCGGCCGGTGGCAACCACACAGTGGCCGTGGAAACTGTTAACGGCCGCCTGTTGGCTTGGGGTAACAATCATTTTGGTCAGCTTGGCGATGGTACAACAATAGATAGGCACAGCCCGGTACCTATAATGAGCGGTATCGCTTCGGTATCAGCAGGAAGTGGCCACACAATGGCCGTCGCAACCAATGGCCATCTATTTGCTTGGGGCCACAATTGGGGCTTGCTTGGCACCGGAGACACCGAAGAGCGGCATAGCCCTTATTTGATAATGTACAATGTGGCTTCGGTTTCAACCGGCAACATCCACACAATGGCCGTTACGCGTGACGGTGAGCTTTGGGGCTGGGGCCATAATTGGAATGGCCAAATTGGCGACGGCACAATCATAACCAGACACAGCCCTGTGTTGGTAGCTGATAATATAAGGTCAGTTTCGGTTGGCGGTGCCTTTACGATGGCTGTCAAAACCGATAACAGCCTGTGGGGCTGGGGCAGCAATTGGAATGGCTCTCTTGGCGATGGCACAACCATAGACAGGCACCTTCCTGTGTGGATTATGGATGGCGTCCTTGAGGTTTCGTCAACGACAGGCAGCCTTTGCACTGTAGCCGCAACCGGCCATACCTTGATAACTACAGCGCATGGTTGTTTTTGGGCTTGGGGCGACAATAATAATGGCCAAGTTGGCGACGGTACTTTTAACCACCACCATCAGCCCATCAGAATAACCCCGCCGACAATAATAACAGAGGGTTTGGCAATTCATTCTACCCCAGTTGCCGGCGTACCACCACATATCTACCAACTTCCAAACGCCGCCATGGGCCAACCATACACCTTCACCCTTGAAGCCACAGGTGCCGGGCCAATAGTATGGTCTGTTTCAACATGGGGCACACCATTGCCTAATGGCCTAAGCCTTAACCCACATACAGGCGTTATTTCAGGAACTTCCGCAACATCCGGTGAAGTAATAGTTTGGATTGAGGCATCCAACTTCGGCGGCAGCACATTGCAAGCTTTTGCCATAACAACAGGGGGCAGCAATGGCGTTGACGCAGACAAAAACCTAACGCACCACTACGCAACCATGTCCGCGTCTTCTTCATTTAATCCGGTAAATACACCGCCTCATAATGCAAACGACGGCAACCATACAGCTAATGTATGGCGTCCCGCAGCACCGGGAAGCGGCTATCTAACTGCCAGGTTTGATGAAGCGAAAAACTTTAACCAGATAACTATCTATCAAAATGGCCAAAGAATACGCAATTATCAGCTTAAATATTCCAACGATGGCGTAACATGGAATATACTTCACTCTGGCGCCGAAACGCCATCGGTTACGTCTACCTACAACTTCACCAATACCATAACGGCACAATATGTGCGCTTGGTTATAGGAAATTCTCTAAATGATAACCCGGCTGCGGTGTTCCAGTTTGATATACGTTATATCAATTTAACTTAAAAATCGCCTCAGCTCGCGCGCGGACACACACTTGGCCGTCGGCGCTAGCGCCGACATGCTGTCTGTATCCGCGCGCGGCCTCGTTGTTTTTAAGTAAAATTGCTATATATGCCATAGACGGCGCAAGACATCATCACAAAACTTAAAAAATAAACAACCCCATCCGGCACTGCCGGATGGGGTTGTTTGCTGTTCAAATTATGGCAAAAGCACTTTCTTAATTTTTTCCAGCGCGTCTATCAGCTCTTCTTTTGTGATAACAAGGGGCGGGGTGAAACGTATGGTTTGATGATGGGTTTCTTTGCACAAAAGGCCAAGCTCCATCAGCTTTTCACAGAAAGGCCTTGCAAGGCCGCATTCTTCTTTAATTTCAACGCCAACGAAGAGGCCCATACCGCGGATTTCTTTAACATATGGGCTGTTCATTTTCGCAAGCTCGTCCATAAAGAATTGCCCAAGGGTTGCGGACTTTTCCACAAGATTTTCATCTTCCAAAACTTCCAGCGCAGCCTTACCAACAGCCGCCCCAAGGGGGTTGCCGCCGAAGGTAGAGCCATGGTCCCCCGGGCGGAAAACAGACATAACCTCATCATTTGAAAGCATGGCAGAAACAGGATAAACACCGCCGCCAAGGGCTTTGCCCACAGCCAAAACGTCAGGACGGATGCCTTCATGCTCAAAACAGAACAGCTTGCCTGTACGCCCAAAACCTGTTTGAATTTCATCCAAAATCATCATCATCTTATGCTTGTCGCAAAGGGCGCGCACTTCTTTTAGATAGCCCTTAGGCGGGATGATAACACCAGCCTCGCCTTGGGCAGGCTCTAGCATAACACCGATGGTTTTTGGCGTAATTGCAGCTTCCATAGCGGCCGCATCGCCATAAGGCACGATAACAAAGCCCGGCGTGAAAGGCCCAAAGCCTTCTCTGTACTGCGGCTCTGAAGAAAAGCTGATGGCTGTGATGGTGCGGCCATGGAAATTGTCTCTGGCAACTATAATTTCGCCATCTTCGATGCCCTTTGTCTTTAGGGCCCATTTGCGCACAGCTTTTATGCAGGTTTCTACGGCCTCTGCGCCTGTGTTCATAGGTAAAGACTTTGAAAAACCGGACATATCACAAAGCTTTTTCAAAAAGTCGCCCATTTGGTCGTTATGAAAAGCGCGGGATGTGATGGTTATTTTGTCGGCTTGGTCTTTTAAAGCTTTGATGATTTTCGGATGCCTATGGCCTTGGTTAAGGGACGAATAAGCCGACAGCATGTCCATATAGGTGTTGCCGTCAACGTCTTTCACCCAAATGCCCTCGCCTTCGCTTAAAACAACCGGCAAAGGCTTGTAATTGGTTGCACTTACTTCATTTACCAAATTAATTGTCTTTTCGGTTTGATGCATAAAAAGTAATCCCCTCTCTCGAAATAGTATGTACACTTATCATAATATTTTCGTTGCCCGATGTCAAGGATTATGTTATTATGTTATTGAAATGATTTATTTTTTGTCGAAAGGATGATTTTCGTGAGACTTTCAGAGCATCCTATATTGGATTTTAAACGCGGCAACCCCGTTACATTTACCTTTGACGGTGCCACCATCACCGCCTTTGAAGGCGAAACCATCGCCGCCGCCCTGCACGCCGCGGGTATACGCACGCTGATGCACAGCACGGATAAAAAACGGCCCCGAGGGCTGTATTGCGCCATCGGCAATTGCTCTTCCTGCACAATGGTGGTGGATGGCGAGGCCAATGTGCGCAGCTGTATAGAGCTTGTGCGCGACGGCATGGTGGTTAAAACGCAAACGGACAAGGGGGCTTTGGTGTGATATCATTTCCGGACGAAACCTTATGCATACAATAGACCTTGACTTGATATTAACATTGCCTGGATTGCTTCGACCTTGAACTGTATTGGTTCTTTCACTTGCCGTTGGCCTCGCAATAAACTTGTAACGAAATTAAAAACATGCTATAATGCCCATATGATTATTACAAAATACGAAAATCTTAAAAACTATAACGAGGTCGATTTTAAAGCGGTAACGGGCGTA
>WQVI01000031.1 GCA_009781625.1 Defluviitaleaceae bacterium
AACCACTAACCTACGACATAACCCAAACATGAGACTAAACCAAGAGCAATACGACAAATTCAAACACATCTAATGGAGACGGCTGCCGTCTGAATATGGATATTGGCACGCCATTTATATGCGATATTCTCGCTGGGTTAAAAGCGGCATATTTCGCCGCAATCTTCGTAGGGGTTTACAGTTCTATAATGTCGAGCATTATGTCGCTATCCGAGCCGACGCTATAAGATACGCCAATGCGTCGTAGAAATTTTTATCGTCCATAGTTACTCCCATTTTTGAAAATTGGAAACAAAAAAGCCGAAAGTTTTTAGGCTCTCGGCTGTTGTGACTTTCTTATATGTTCATGCGTTTTTTGGTGTAAGCTCTATTGTGCTGTGCTATTCTTACAAGGATACATAGCCTAATTACTATATGTTATGGGCAAAGGGGCATCGTCAGCAAGATTGTAAAGCTCCCACTGGCAAAATTGTCCATAATGCTTACATAAAGTGGCGTGCTTGGCAGATCTGAATATCGATAAAACCAAGTATCTGCGGATGCTTAAAGGGGATTGTTTTCATAATGAAATACCGCTTCCTTCTCCATAAAAACAACAGGTCTGCAACTATACATCGTGCAGACCCGTTATAAAGACTATTTTACAAATATTTTGCGAAGAAGTCCGTGTCAATTTCAGGATATAGCACAAATTTGCTTAAAATGCCCTTAATTCTCTCTATTGATGCGGCTTTCACACCCTCGTCTATGGTATATCTGGCCTTACTTACATTACCCTTCTTGTCCAGAGAGGGCTTCACGCTTTTTAGCACGGTGGCGATGATGTCCGCAATTTCAGCCATCTCTTCTTTGCCCATGCCCAAGGTGGTGGTGGCCGGCGTGCCAAGGCGCAGCCCACTGGTGTACCATGGGCCGTGTGCATCAAATGGCAATGTGTTGCGATTGAGGGTAAGGCCGCATTCACGCAGGGCATTTTCGGCTTGGCGGCCGGTAAGCCCTAAAGCGGCCACATCCACAAGTACGATGTGGTTTTCTGTCGTACCGGTTTGCACGCCAATGCCCTTTTCAACCAGCGATGCTGCCAGATGTTTGGAATTTTCGATAATTTTGTGGGCGTAGGTTTTAAATTCAGGTGTATTAGCCTCTTTGAAGGCGATGGCTTTAGCCGCCATAACATGGGGCAATGGCCCACCGATAACGTGGGGACAGCCTTTATCCACATATTCCGCATAGGCCTCGGTACACAGTACCATACCGCCGCGAGGCCCGCGCAGCGTCTTATGTGTGGTTGTGGTGCAAATGTCGGCATAGGCCACTGGATTGTATTTCCCGGACAGCGCGCCGCCCGCCACAAGGCCGGCAAAATGCGCCATATCCACCATCATCACCGCGCCAACTTCGTCGGCATATTGCTTGAGGATGGCATAATCTATATTGCCTGGGTACGCACTAAAGCCGATTAGGAAAATTAGCGGCTTTACTTCGTGTAGCATTTGGCGCAGATTATCATAGTCCAGCAGGCCGGTTTCCTTGTCCACGTGGTAATTGTAGCAATCAAACATCTGGGCCGAGGCATTATGGCGATAGCCATGTGTAAGGTGGCCACCGCTGTACAAATCCATGCCCAAAAGCTTCTGATTACCCATCTCAGCGCGGATTTCGTCCCATTGCTCATTGGTTATGTTCAAAAGGTTTTTCTCGCCAAATTTCTCCAGCGCAGGTGTTTGCACATGCTTGCGCAATATGGCCCAAAACGCTACCAAATTAGCATCCGCACCGGAATGTGGCTGCACATAGGCGTGTTGCGCCCCAAAAAGGTCGCAAGCCTCTTTGCTGGCGATGCGCTCTATTTCATCCACATTGTCGCAGCCTGCATAAAAGCGGTTGCCGGCGTAGCCCTCGGCATACTTATCAGTCAGCAGATTACCCATGGCAGATTGCACAGGCAACGAGCAGAAATTCTCGCTGGCAATAAGCTTTAGGTGGCTGCGCTGGTCGATAAGCTCTTGCACAATTGTCTTTGCAATTGTAGGGTTTTGCCGCGCAACCATATCAATATTAGCTACAAATGTCAGCATTTCGCGGTTAAGCTCTCCGCCTGCCGTTTTTGCTAGATAGTCCTTTAAAATGTCCATTTTAGACACATCCTTTCGTAATTTGCATTTTATTGTTATGGAAACATCTCAAACAACGCGCGTACGGGATAGCGACGCATTGCAGTTGTGCCATCTCCAAGTTGACCCGCCACATTACTGCCCCATGCCCACATGCTACCGTCAGCCCTAACAGCAAATGTGTGAGACCCATATCCGGCCGAAACAGCTATCACATCATCTAAGATTTGAATGGGTTTGTCATGGTCATCACCTGTACCAACGCCAAGCCTTCCAATGCTATTTCTACCCCAAGCCCATAGAGTGCCGTCGGTTTTTATCGCCATTGTATAGCCACTCCCAGCGGAAACAGCAGCCACATTGTCCATTAAATGCACGGGGCTATTTTGGTTTACAGTTGTGCCATCGCCAAGCATTCCGCGATCATTTGAACCCCATACCCAGAGATTTCCGTCTGCTGTGATAGCCGCAGAATGATGATTTCCGGCTGAAATTTCAACCACATTGCTCATGATTTGTACAGGGCTGCGACGATCTGTGTCTATTCCATGGCCAAGCTGCCCAAAAAGATTACTGCCCCAAACCCAAAGTTCGCCATCAGCTGTAATGGCCATGGTATGCAGTCCACCGGCTGAAACGGCAGTCACATTGTCCATAATTTTCACAGGCCTGTTACGATTTATGGTTGTCCTATCTCCAAGCTGGCCGTCCGCATTCCATCCCCATCCCCAAAGGCTACCATCGGTTGTGATAGCCATTGAATGGGCCCGTCCAGCCGAAACCGCCACAACATCATCCATAACAAATACCGGGCTATGCCGATTAATGCTTGTGCCATCCCCAATACGTCCGGCCATATTGCTGCCCCAGGCCCAAAGCTCTCCATCATTTGTGACAGCCATTACATGACGATTCCAAGCGGAAAAAGTGGCTATATTATCCATGATAAATACAGGTCTGTGACGTGTTGCGGACGTACCATCGCCAACTTGACCTGTTGTATTGCTGCCCCAAGCCCATAGGTTTCCATCGGCTTGCAAAACATAGCTGGACATGCTTGCCGCAGCAAAGGCCATGTTTGCTGCACCTATTTCAAGAGGTGCCCGTTCAATGGGCGTTGAACTTACAATCACTGTTCTGGTTGTGTGGTCCCAATCCACATAATATCCTACGCTTTCCACTACAGCACGTATGGGCAGCAATGTTCTGTCTGCTATAATTTGCGCAGGCACATCTAGTTGACCCGCTCTGCTTCCTTCCCCCTCGGGAGCCAGGTCAGTTATGCCAAAAAATTGGCTCCCAATTATAATGACAATAACAAAGTCATCACTGATCAAAATAGCGGTTTGCGTATCTTGCTCCCATTCCACTTCAAAGCCCAAGTGCTCAAAAACACCTCGCACGGGCACAAGGGTTCGGCCATCCACAATTATGGGTGGTTGCCCTTCAAAATCCACGGCCACACCATCAATGGTGACGCTAATTTCCTGCTGTGCCTGGGCATGAAGGCCGGGTGGCATAACAAATATCCCCGCAAGCAGTGCCAATGTCAAAATCGCTAAAAGTAATCTTTTCATTGCCTTCCTCCCGTGTAGCCATATCAATTATGGCCTGCCATCAACGTCTTCCACATGTTCGATAGGCGACCAATCGGTGATTGGGTTTCCGTTTAACATCAAGCTCGCTGAATATGCAAGATTTGCCAGAGGCGATATGTTACTTATTTGGTTGTCCCACAAATTGAGAATTGCCAAAGCCTCAAGATATGTCAGCGGGGTTATATCGCTTATTTGGTTGTTCCATATTAACAGCCTAGTAAGATTTGTAAGGCTCGCCAAAGGCGATATGTCGCTTATTTGATTGAATGAAATGACTAGTTCTTGTAAATTCACAAGGCCGGCCAGTGGCGCAAGGTTGCTGATTTGATTGTAATGCAAGTCTAATTCTACCAAATTCACAAGACCGGCCAATGGCGCAAGGTTGCTGATTTGATTGCCGGATAGCCATAATGTATTTAGGCCCACAAGGCCTGCCAATGGTGTGGCGTCACTGATTTCGTTGCTATGCAGAAAGAGCTCGGTCACATTGGCAAGGCCCACCAGAGGCGTAAGGTCGCTTATTTCGTTGCCGCCAAGGTTTAGCATGGTCAAATTCGTAAGGCCTGCCAACGGTGTTAGGTCACTTATTTCATTCCAAGCAAGGGATAGCATTGTTAAATTAGCAAGTTCCGCCAAAGGCGAAATATCGCTTATTTCGTTGGTGCTTAGCCATAGTTCTGTCAAATTTGTCATGTATCGCAAAACAACTATGTCTTCATTTTGCAAATCCATATCAAATAGGTCAAGCACTGTTAGGCCCGTGCTGAAATGCTCGCCGCGTATGGTGATAAAATCTTGTGTTGTCACTTCCCCAATCGGCGTCGAGCTTACAATTACAGTTCTGGTTGCGTTATCCCAATCCACATAATATCCCACGCCTTCTACAAGGGCGCGGATGGGCAGCAGTGTCCTGTCCCCTATAATTTGCGCAGGAACATCAAGCCAGCCATTGCCAGTTGCTTGACGCACATAGTCATCTATACCAAATGTTTGCTCACCTATTACAATCCTGATTACAAAGTCATCACGTGTCAAAGTGACCATTTGCGCATCTTGGTCCCAATCTACATCAAAGCCCAGGGCCTCAAACACCCCGCGCACAGGCACGAGGGTACGGCCATCCACAATTATGGGCGGCTGGCCTTCAAAATCTACAGCCACACCATCAATAGTAACGCTAATATCCTGTTGTACCTGGGCCTGAAGGCTAATGGTAGCAAATGCGCCCACAGCCAACATCAAAGCTAATATTGATAAAAGTTTTTTCATAATTATCCTCCTATTTTTAGAACAGTCCCGAAATACGTCCTTGGCTGTCCACATCAATTTTCTCGCTGCTTGGCACTTTCGGCAGGCCCGGCATGGTCATGATATCGCCCACAAGGGCCACGATAAAGCCCGCGCCCGCAGATACTTTTAGGCTGCGTACGGTGATGCCAAAGCCTTCCGGCGCGCAGCGCAGGTCAGCATTGTCGCTAAAGCTGTATTGCGTTTTGGCCATGCAAATTGGCAGATTTCCAAAGCCCAGCTTTTCCAGCTGGCGGGCTTGGCGCTTGGCTTCCGGTGCCAGCGTCACGCCTTCGCCGCGGTAGATGCGGCGCACGATGGCGTTAAGCTTGTCCTCTATTGATATGTCGGATTCGTAGGCATAAGTTAGCTTACTATTGCCTTCGCATAGGCGCACAACCTCTTTGGCCAAGGCCTCGCCGCCGGCACCGCCCTTGCCCCATACTTCGGACAGGGCCACATTCACGCCCAGCGCGCGGCATCTGTCTTCGATAAGCTGTAATTCTTCCACTGTATCAGTCGGGAAGCGATTTATGGCCACAACAGCCGGTAGGCCGAAGACTTTCGTGATATTTTCCACATGACGCAGCAAGTTTGGAAGGCCTTTGTCCAGTGCTGCCACATCAGCTTCGCCCAGGTTTTCTTTCTTCACGCCGCCATGGTGCTTTAGCGCGCGTACAGTGGCTACGATAACCACCGCATCAGGCGCAAGGTCTGCCACACGGCATTTTATGTCAAGGAACTTTTCCGCGCCAAGGTCGGCACCAAAGCCCGCCTCTGTAACGGTGTATTCGCCCAGCTTTAGCGCCATCTTCGTTGCTGTAACAGAATTGCAGCCATGGGCAATGTTGGCAAATGGCCCGCCATGTATCAGCGCAGGTGTGCCTTCCAGCGTCTGCACCAAATTGGGCTTTAGAGCATCTTTTAACAGGGCGGCCATGGCACCTTGTGCTTTAAGGTCAGCAGCGGTAACAGGGGCACCTTCGTAGTTGTAGGCCACAATCATGCGGCCAAGGCGCGCTTTAAGGTCGTCAATATCCGCGGACAGGCAAAGCACCGCCATAACCTCGCTGGCCACAACAATATCAAAGCCATCTTCCCGGGGCACACCGTTGGCCTTGCCGCCAAGGCCGTTAACAATGAAGCGCAGTTGGCGGTCGTTCATGTCTACAGCGCGCTTCCAAGTGATTCTGCGCGTATCAATACCTAGGGCATTGCCCTGATGTATATGGTTATCCAAAAGCGCCGCCAAAAGGTTGTTTGCAGCGCCTATGGCGTGAAAGTCCCCTGTAAAATGCAGGTTTATGTCTTCCATGGGCACCACTTGGGCATATCCGCCGCCGGCGGCACCGCCCTTTACGCCAAAAACAGGGCCAAGAGAAGGCTCGCGCAAAGCCACGATGGACTTTTTGCCAATGTAGCGCAACGCGTCAGATAGGCCAACGGTGGTTGTCGTTTTGCCTTCACCCGCCGGTGTAGGATTTATAGCCGTCACCAAAACCAGCTTGCCATCGGGCTTTGCGGCGTTATCCCCAAGATAAGCATAGTCTATTTTAGCCTTGTGGTTGCCATATTGCTCTAGATATTTCTCATCAATGCCCGCCACCTCGGCAATTTCGCGGATGTGGCGCATTTGTGTTGCCTGGGCAATTTCAATGTCAGATTTATACTGCATTTTATATCCTCCTTAAATTTATGTTAATTCCTTGCGAAAAAATATACATCTCTCAGTTTCAACAAAGCCTAGCTTCAGATGAAATTTAAAACTGTCCGAATTGTCAAGTAAGCAGTCGCTTAAAAATTCGTTGCAATTATTGTCATGCACCCATTTTTCGCAAAGGGCGACTAGTCCGGTTGCAACGCCCTGCATACGATGGGATTCACGAACATAGATGGCTTCAAGATAGCCGCAGTCTTCCCAAATTTCTCCCTCTTTACCATTTACATATTCATATCGTATCGAGCCATGGCAAACGCCGACGGCTTCCTCGCCGTCATAAGCCAGGAAAAATGCTTGTTTTTCACAGTCATGATGAAGGCAGTTTTCCTCTGCAAGGTGCTCATATGGGACATCTTGATATAGCTCGTGAAGCAGCTGTGTCAAAATTTGGTTATCATCATAACTTGCTTTGCGATATGCTATCATAATTGCGCCGCTTTTAGCGTGTTGCGCAGCAAAACTGCCCGCGTCATAGGCCCAACACCGCCGGGCACGGGTGTTATATGCGAAGCAACTTCGGCTACACCGTCAAAGTCCACATCACCACGAATTTTGCCATCTTCGCCGCGGTTTATGGCCACATCAATAACGACGGCCCCGGGCTTTATCATATCGGCTGTGATAAGGCCCGCACGGCCCACGGCCGCCACCAGGATGTCCGCTTGGCGCGTCATAGCCGCCAAATCCGGCGTGCGGCTGTGGCATATAGTCACAGTGGCATGACGATGCAACAAAAGCAATGCCTGGGGCTTGCCAACGATGTTGCTTCGGCCTACCACTACGCAATGTTTGCCTGCGGGGTCTATGCCATAATGGTCCAAAATCTCCATCACGCCAGCCGGCGTACAAGGCAAAAAGATATAATCTCCTGTCGTTATCTTGCCAACATTTTCAAAATGAAAAGCATCCACATCTTTTGTGGGCGAAATAGCTTGTATCACCGCTTGCTCGCTATAGCCCTTGGGCAGCGGCAGTTGTACCAAAATACCGTGGATGTCGTCTCTGTTATTTAATTCGTCAATCAGCGTCAGCAGTGCAGCCTCGCCGGCGTCCGCGGGCAGGGCAAATTCAAAGCTTGCAATGCCGCAGGCCGCGCAATCCTTTTTCTTTGCTTCAACATAAATACGTGATGCCGCATTGTCGCCTACAATAACAACGGCCAGGCCGGGCGTTATGCCGCCCGCATCCACTTGCGCGCGCACTTCCTGCTTCACCTGCCGCGCCAGTGCCTTGCCGTCTAAAATTATCGCCATGTTATTTTTCCTCCTTTTATGTGCAGTACTATTTTACCACAATTATACTATACAATTTGACACTTGCCAACAAAAAGTTTAACGCGGTACTTTCGCCTTTTTTCGCCCCACGGGCACCTGCGCCGCCAAAATTGCAACGAAAATTAAGGCGCAACCCAAAAGCTCTCTTGGTGTTAAAAATTGACTTAGCATAAGCCATCCCGCCAGCGTGGCTACGACGGCCTCAAAGCTGAAAAGTATCGCCGCGATGGTAGAGTCTGTCGTTTTTTGTGCTTTCATTTGCAATATATAGGCAACGCCGCTGGAAAGCACACCCGTGTACAACACATAGGGGCCCGCGGCGAAAAGGTCTGTGAAGCTGGGTGTCTCAAAAATGAGGGCCAGTATCATGGACAGCGCGAACACAGTGTAAAACTGAACACAGGCCAAGGCCATCACATTATGCCTGGGCGAAAAATGGCCAATTAGCAATATTTGGGCGCAGAAGGCCATAGCGCAAAAGAAAACCAGGATGTCGCCCAAATTTATGTCCATGCCGCCTGATAGGCTAAGGAAATACATGCCAACCATAGCTATAACAACTGAAATCCACACCGCAACCGGGGCTTTTTTCTTAAAGAACACAAGGCTGACTACGGGCACCATGATGACATATAGGGATGTGATGCAGCCTGCCTTAGCCACGGATGTGAAAAGCAAGGCCGATTGTTGGAGATTTATGGCTACCGTTAGTACGGTACCACAAATAAAACCTGCTAGGATAGTGCCTTTGGTGATGTCGCGTGGTATGTCGGGCGACCGCAGGTCGCCCCTACGTTGTCTGCGCAGGAAGAATAACGCGGGGCCCAGGGCCATAGTGCCGCCTATAAAAAACCGCGCCGCGTTAAAGGTAAATGGCCCAACAAAGTCCATACCCGCTGTTTTGGCCACAAAACCTGCACCCCAGATGATGGTTGCAACAATAAGCATTATATTGCCCGCAGGGCTGGATGTTCTTGTATCTGCTTTCATGTGCAGTCTCCTTAAATGGGGATTTTACATCTTTTTTCTTTTCAAAAGCGCGTTATATATCTGCTTGGCAGCTTTTCCCAAAGGCATTGCCCAAAACAGCCCCTCGCCCTTTGCCATGGCGGTATCTACCAAGCCGTCCTTAATGTCTGTGACAGTAATTTTCAGATTGAGTTTTTCCACTTTGCAACGAATGCCTTCTAGGTAGTTCGAGGCATACGCCTTTGACGCGTTGTAAGCAGGGCCCTTGGCACTGCCGCGCGAAGCGGCCACAGAAGACATAAATACCAAATGCCCCGACTTTTTACCTATAAAATAATTTATCGCTGTGTTGATGGCGTCTTGCTCCAGTTGCCAGTCCAAATTATGGTTTATATGGCCTATGCCGCTGCTAATGAAAATTTAATCGACACCGCCCATTTCATCTATCAAGTCTGTTCATCTGGCTGTTAGGTCAAGCTCAATGCCATCCTTTGCCATCAGCTTCGCAAGCCGCATACCAATTCCACTACTTGCTCCTATTGTAATTGCTTCTTGCATGTCGTTAAATCCCCCATTTGCAATACTATTGCAACGCTCCATTCTTTACATAAATCGGCACGGCACATATTTTGCGCCGTGCCGATTGTTGAATCTAAAACGATTTTGCTATACAGTGGCTTCCATGCCCTGCTTCACAGCTTCAATGTTAAGCGGGATTAGATGCTCGTTACGGGTGCCGCTAAAGCGTTGCTTCAGCACCTCTTCTACATCCTCGAAGGTGAAGAGGTTGGTTTTTTGCAAGAAGCCCGCCAGCATTACCATGTTGGCAACGCGTAGGTCGCCCACTTTTGAAGCGATGTTTGAGGCGTCTATATGCAGCGCGTCCACGTCAGTTCTGGCTATGCCGTCCTTGATGATGGAAGAGTTTATGAAGATTTGGCCGCCCGGGCGCACCTTGTCTTCAAATTTTACGATGGATGGGATATTCATGGCGCAGAGGATGTCGATGTTTGTGTTGGCTATGGGGCTGCCTATCATTTTATCGGAGATAATGACGGAGCAGTTTGCTGTGCCGCCGCGCATTTCCGCGCCATATGACGGCATCCATGTAACTTCTTTGCCTTTGTTAAGTGCTATAGTGGCTATAAGCTGGCCCAGCGTAAGTATGCCCTGGCCGCCAAAGCCTGAAAATAGGATTCTGGTTGTCATTACGCGTTCCCCCCTTCGTCTTTGTACACGCCCAGCGGGAAGTATGGCATCATGGTGTCTTTTACGAAGCCCATGGCGTCTGCCGGTGTCATATTCCAGCCGATGGGGCATGTGCCAAGGATTTCAACCATGGAAAAGCCCTTGCCGGCCGCTTGATATTCAAAGGCCTTTTTGATGGCGCGCTTGGCTTTGTTTAGATTGGGCACGTCATGGCTGGCAACCCTCTCGATGTATGTAGCAGAGGGGATTTGCGCCAAAAGTTCGGAGACTAAAAGGGGTTTGCCCATCATGGCTTCATTTCTGCCCAAGGGGCTGGTGCTGGTTTTCATGTCAATCAATGTTGTAGGGGCCATTTGGCCGCCCGTCATACCGTAAATGGCGTTGTTGACGAAGATGACGGTCACATTGTCACCGCGGTGTGCCGCGTGGATGATTTCAGCTGTGCCTATGGCCGCAAGGTCTCCGTCCCCTTGGTATGTAAACACAATTTTATCAGGATTTGTGCGCTTTAGGCCGCAGGCAACAGCCGGAGCGCGTCCATGGCTGGCTTGTATGCCATCACAATTGAAGAAGTCATAGGCCATAACAGAGCAGCCAACGGGAGATATAGCTATTGTGCGGTCCAGCAGGTCAAGCTCTACAAGGCTTTCGGCTATAAGTTTGTGGATGATGCCATGGGTACAGCCCGGGCAATATGATAATTGTACATCAGACAGGCCCTTGCTCTTTTCATAAACAATTTTTGACATCTTAGGCACCTCCTTTTACAATTTTTGTGGCTGCTTCAACAATTTCGCTAGGCTCGAAGATAACGCCGCCGCAGCGTCCGTAGAAATGCACGGGATATTTGCCAGCCACAGCAATTTTCACATCGTCTATCATTTGACCCATTGAAAGCTCGCAAACCAAAATATGCTTTACACTTGCTGGCAGGTTTTGGAAAGATGCGTATGGATATGGCCATAGGGTGACGGGACGTATAAGGCCGGCTTTGATGCCGCTTTCGTTAAGCTCGTCCACGGCGTTAACAGCAACTCTGGCAGGTGCGCCATAGGCCACAATAACAATTTCATCGCCGTCGTTTACACGATAGTCCACAAGAGTTTCGTTTTTCTCAATTTCTTTGTATTGCGCAAAGCGTTGGATATTCATTTGCTCAAGGCCTTCTGCGCTAAGGTTAAGGGAATTTACAATGTTTCTTGGGCGCTTGCCGGAATTTCCATCCGTAACCCAGGACTTGTCCACTTTTACGGCTGGTCTTGGCTCTATCACGCAAGGTTCCATCATTTGGCCCAACATGCCGTCCGCCACCATTTGAACAGGCGTGCGATATTTATCCGCCACGTCAAAGGCCTTGAAGATAAGGTCTACAGCCTCTTGTACGGAAAACGGGGCGTATACAGGCGTGTAATAGTCGCCATTGCCGCCGCCGCGAGTCATTTGAAAATAGTCTCCTTGTGCCGGCAAAATGCCGCCAAGGCCGGGGCCGCTGCGAGATACGTTAACAACCACGCAGGGCAAATTTGCGCCCGCCAAATAGGACATGCCCTCTTGCTTTAAGGCAATGCCGGGCGAGGAAGAACTTGTCATAACGCGCACGCCGGAAGCCGCCGCGCCATAGCACATGTTTATGGCACCAATTTCAGATTCTGCCTGAACATAGGCACCGCCGGCTTTTACCATATGTAATGACATATATTCCGGAATTTCATTTTGCGGCGTTATGGGATATCCAAAAAACGCCTTGCATCCTGCTACGATGGCCGCTTCGCAAATGGCCTCGTTTCCCTTCATCAACATTTTCATTAGACATCACGCTCCACTTTAATCACAGAATCTGGACAGATACGGGCACAAATGCCGCAGGCGGTACAGCCGTCGATATCAAAGCATACCACGGGATTGTAGCCCTTGCCGTTAACCCTCTCAAGGTCCAGTTTTAAAATGTCTTTCGGACACGCCCACACGCATAAATCACAGCCTTTGCACATGTTTTCATCAAATGTCAACTTGTGCTTAGCTGCATATTCTACGATTTTCGGGGCGGTTTTTACTGTAAAAACCATAAATTCACCTCTTTATTTTGTTTTTAAAAATGAGATAATACCTAAAAACAAGCCTAAAAGGCCAAAAGCGACATAATAATGTTGGGTGGTAAGTTCGACCTCGGAGAGAAATGGTTGCAGCACGTTTATCAGCATCTCATCGGCCCCAAATTGCGACAAAACCAAGCCGGCAATTAGGCCGCCAAAAACACCAAAAAGTATCACAAACATTATGTTTCCTCCTAAGATTTGTTATGTACCAGCCGCTTGTTACTTTCTTTTGATAAACGTAATGTATTCGTTTTCCTCCAAGTTTTTATTACTGCCAGCTTTCCCTCATTGCTAGCTTCTCAAAAATCAGCATCTTCTCGGACGCTATTTTGTCCGCAATGCCTTCGTAAATATCCCGCCGCAGCTGTGTGTAGCGTACAGGAATTCCTAGAACATCGGCGGCTTCGCACACGGCCTGTTGTGATGCAAGCACATGCTGGGCCGTTGTATCATGCAGCATATGCCCATTGTTAACAAGGCCCGTGACGGAAAGTTTGCTTATGGCATTTATCTTTCGCACAAAATCCACCATTTTGGCCGCATCGTTTGTTTCCGGCCGAAAAAGGTTAAGCACACATAAAAATTCATAGGGCGCTTTGCTGTTTTCAATGGCATTATAGCACGAAGCCAATAGCTTTATGCCATTTTCGCCGCCTGCCAAATCTAAAATTACATTATCGCCACGGACAATGCGGGACGTAAAGGCAAAGCTTACGGCGGGCAAGTCCTGCCCGGTGTTGTTATCAAGAGCATTGCCCATGATTTCAATATTATGCGCCGCAAGCTGCGTCTCTTTTTCCCTGCTGCGAAAATAAGGGTTTATCACGTCTAAGTCCGCAATAGTGATGGTTTTATCATCACTATTGCGGAGATTTAACGCCAAATTTACACAAAACTCAGTCTTTCCGCTTCCATAAAATCCGCTAACAATATAAATGCGCCCCATTATTTATGGGTATAGATGCTCTTGATATTTCTAACAGCTTCGATGCGCTTTTCAGCCAATTCGTCCGCCACTTCGTATGTCAGGCGGCCTGTTTCTTTGGCAATAGTTAAAATATCAAGCATTCTTGTGTAGATAAAGTCAACATCCCTAAGAGAAGCCTCTTCATTGTACCCGCCTTCGGCCCTCTCATAGGATACATTTATTACGCCGCCGGCATTGGCCAGATAATCCGGCGCATATACAATGCCCTTAGATTGCAAGGTTTTGCCATGTACAGGCGCATCTTTCAACACATTGTTTGCGCCGCCGCAAACAATTTTGCATTTAAACTGGGGGATGGTGTCATCATTTACAGTGGCACCCAGAGCACATGGTGCGTAAATATCACATTCTACGCCATAAATTTCATTAGGAGCAACAACTGTCGCGCCAAATTCATTTACAACTTTGTCGATGCTTTCTTGCTTGATGTCAGAAATAATCAGCTTCGCGCCGCTTTCATGCAGATATCTGCATAGATAGTAGCCCACATTGCCCACGCCTTGCACGGCCACAACTTTGCCTGTAAGGTCATCACTGCCATAAACATGTTTACAGCAAGCCAAGATGGATTTAAACACGCCGCGGGCGGTGTATGGCGAAGGGTCGCCGCTACGGCCCGGCAAACCAACAACGTGGTCTGTCTCCATGTTTACATAAACCATGTCTTGGGTGGATGTGCCCACGTCTTCGGCAGTGATATATCTACCGTTAAGTCCTTCTAGATAGCGACCAAATGCACGCCAGAAAGCCTCGCGCTTGATGGGGTCTTTGCGCAACACGGATGGGTCGCCCCAGATAACTGTTTTGCCGCCGCCCAAAGCCAGGCCTGCAAGGGCAGACTTGTAGGTCATGCCGCGTGCCAGACGCAGGGCGTCTTCGATGGCTTGGTCTTCGTTATCATAGTTCCAAAAACGGCTACCGCCCAAGGCTGGCCCCAGCACGGTGTTATGTATGGCCGTTATGGCCTTTAAGCCCGTGCTTTTGTCATGGAAGAAGCATAGCTGCTCGTATCCATATTTTTCCATGTAACCAAATTTGTCCATTGTAAAGCCTCCTATAAATATATTGTATATTGTAAAGTATTACTCACTTTGGGGGATTTGCGTGAAAACTGCCCTTACGGACACATCGCTTGCGGGCATTGGAAAGTCTGACCGAGAAGAGGTTATATGCACATCGGCACCACCCGAAAGTACTTCCCAATGGCTAAACTCAAAGCCCTCGTTGGCTTGTGCTTCAATCCTTACCCAATCCATGGCTGCTAAGCCTGAGCTTGGTGTTGCCCAAGCCGTACCCGCCGCAAAGTTATTTACAACTACTGACACAGAGAAGGTTTGAACTTGCACCACTTCCCTAAACACGGCCCTTACGGACACATTGCTTGCCGGCATCAAAAATTGTGTTTGGGCACTATGCGAATTTTGTAGGCTGGCACCGCCCGAAACCACTTCCCAGTGGCTAAATTCAAAGCCTTGGTTGGCTATGGCTTGCAGCGCCACCCATTCCGCGCCTGTGCCGTGCAAGTTCGCATTAGGCGTTGCCGAAGCCGTACCCCATTGGGCATTGTTGGTGCTTGTAGTCACAGAGAAAGTCTGTGCTTGCACCACTTCTCTGAAAACAGCCCTTACGGACACATTGCCCGCCGGCATTGTAAAGCTGGCCGCAGGGAAACTTGCGTTTTGTATGGAAACACCGCCGGAAACAACTTCCCATCTTTCAAATTGAAAGCCTGTATTTGCGCTGGCTTGCAAATTAACCGTTGCCCCTTGCGCTATGTTGGCGTTAGGCGTCGCGCCGGCCGTGCCCGCCGCGGCATTGTTTGTACTTACGCTGACAGAATGGGTCGGCACTTGAGCTTGCACCTGCCTAAACACCGCCCTCACGGACGCATTGTTCGCAGGCATATTAAAGCCTGTAGACGCAGCATTAACATTTTGTATAACAGCGCCGCCGGAAACAACTTCCCATCTTTCAAATTCAAAACCGGGATTTGCGCTGGCTTGCAAGCTAACCCATGCGTCTTGCGACACATTGGTGTTGGGGTTTGCACTGGCCGTGCCCCATTGGGCATTGTTGACGCTGACGGTTACATCCCGCGTCTGGCCTATCTGCCTAAAGACAGCCCTTATGGTCACATTGGCTGACGGCATTGTAAAGCTGGTCGTTGGAGAATTTATATTTTGGATATTGGCATTTCCCTGGGTAACTTCCCATCTATCAAACTCAAAGCCCTGGTTTGCGCTGGCATTTAGTGACACCACATTGCCTTGAAGCACATTTCCGCTTGGGCTTGCATGGGCCATGCCCCATTGCGCATTGTTAACGCTAATGGACACTGTGTGTGCCTGTTGCCTTTCTCTAAACACAGCTCTGATAGACACATCGTTTGATGGCATCAAGAATTGCGCCCAATTGCCGGATTGACTATGGAAGCGGACGCCGCCTGAAACAACCTCAAAATGACTAAATTCAAACCCTTGGTTTGCGTTGGCCTGCAATGTCACCCATTGACCCTGCCGCGTAGATGTTGGATTTGCCGTAACACTTCCCCCTTGGGCATGGCTTACGCTTGTGTTCACGCGGAATGTGATATCATCCTGCGGTGTTCTGTATCGCCATTGATTAAGCCCGTGGTCCCAAATAGGCTCCGGCCTGTTCCATGTAAAGGTGGCTGGTGCAGTAGGGCGCGAAGTTGCTTGCCAAGTAGTGGTGTTAGCCCAGCTTCTGGTAGACCGCCCCGTGGTGCGTACGGCATTGTCAGAAATCAAAAACCAGTCGTAAATTACCAGATGGTAGCCGTCAAAATTCCTGCGAGCCCATGTTACGTCAATATGAAACCATTGGCCGCCAACGCGCACCATATTCCAGGCGTGATATTCGGGAACAAATCCCGAAATATAGTAAACATCAATGCCCAGGGGCTCCATCATAAAAGCGAAGGCATCGGCATAGCCGCCGCACACCGCCGTCCTAAGAACTAACGCGGCCCAAGCCGTTTGATCTTCAAATTGGTATCTTACAGGCGTCCAAGACCCTCGGCCTCGCCTGTGGTTAAGGGATGTGTGGTTATATGACACATTATTAGCAAGCCAGGTATGTACAGCCCTAACTTGGTCAAATTCGGTCATGCCGGGTCTAATAATTTGCCCAAGTATTCTGTTTCTTTCGGCAACAGCCTCGTGATAGCTTGCCTCCGAAATTCTAAAGCCATAAAAGTTGAAATAATAACCTCTATAAACCGTGTTCCACAAAGAGGGGTCATACCGCATCCATTGACCCAGATATATAAGCTCTTCAACATCATCGGGATCCGGCAGACCGCTTTGACCAGCAACCTCTTCCCAATCAGGCGCATCAATGGTGATAGGCCCCGTGGAAATTATAACATTTCTGGCATCATTATCCCAGTCCACATCGGCCCCAAAAGCCTCAGAAATAAAGCGTATGGGCACCATCGTACGGTTGGTGTCACGTGTTACAAAGGGTGCGGCATCCAAATAATGGGGTTGCCTATCTATGTAGGCGCGCAAGCTGCCTATGTTGAGGTGGATATCCACAATATCATGTAAGGCCGCCACCTGTTGCATCTCTTGGCTCCAATGTACTTCCGCACCAAAAGCCTCAAAAATAGAGCGGAAGGGCACCATTGTGCGGTCATTTACAATGATGGGCGGCTGGTCAAATTCCATACGCCGTCCATTGAAATATACCGAAATTTCGCCAAGCCCAGCTTGGTTTGTTTGGGCGATAACAGGGAATGAAACCATTGACAGCATCAACATCACCGCCAAAAGTCTTTTAAATATTGTTGTGAATTGACTCATGCAGAACCTCCCTTTTTGCCGCTTTTCTTGCAAGAATATAAAATATCATCAGGACAACAAATATCGCTGAAAACATCAGCCCCATGCTGCCAAAAGCAACCATCCTTAAAAGCATGTCAAAGAAGCTTCTAAATATGGATATAAATTCGCTATCGTAACCGTAAAGCTCTCCTCTGCCCTGCCAAGGCTCAAATTCGATTATATAACTTCCTTCGTTAAGGTTTGCAATAGCTATCAATACTCCGTGGTTATAAAGGTTAATTGTGAAATTAAATCTCGCTGCGCGACTTTCAATGCGCTCTCCGGTATCAATATTTGTAAATGTAAATTGATGGGCGCGCCGCGTAGGGGGCCTGCTATCTTCTAAGACAATCCAAAATTCACGCTCCGATGCAATATGTATAATGTCGCCGCTTTCAAGCCTCTCGCGCGTTATTATAAGCTCAAGAACCTCGAAAGGCTCCAGGGCCTCAAAAGCATCAATGTCTTCGATAGACTCCGCAAAGTCAGTAAGCTCATTATAAACAAAATTTGAAAAGTCTCTGCCAAGTGACGAAAATGTGCTCACCAAGAGCACGAAAAACAGAACCGCAACCCCGCCTGAGATAATCATCAACATGCCCAGTTTTTTCACGTTGTTCTCGCCCCTACTCACTTTCTTTATTTATTGTATCAAAATTGTTATTTGTTTGTCAATCATTTATATTCTTTACCTTTTTCTTCGCCTCTAACAACCCGCAACGCGCCCATATTAAGGGCCGCAAGCTCATCCTCGCCCGGGTAACGCTTTACAGGGGCAATAAATTCTACTCTTTTGGCAATTTCTCCCGTTATATAATCACTATATGCAATGCCGCCTGTTAAAATTATTGCATCAACCTTGCCGCACATAGCCACGGCCTGTTGCGCAATTTCCTTGCCTACTTGTAGGGCCAACGCGTCTATAACAAGCTTAACTTCAGGCTCGGTTTTGGCGCGTTCTTCAAGGTCCATTATACTGTTGGTGCCAAAATAACCCACCATGCCGCCCTTGCCTTTTATAAGGGCTTTTATGTCGGCGTGGGTGTATTTGCCGCTAAAGCAAAGGGCCGCCAAGTCGCCCACAGGCAATGTGCCGCTGCGCTCTGGGGTAAAAGGCCCATCGCCGTCCAAGGCGTTGTTAGAATCTATAGCACGGCCCTTTTCATGTGCCGTAACGGATATGCCGCCGCCCATATGCACAACAACCAAATTAACTTCGTCATAAGATTTGCCGTGTTCTTTACAATATTTGCGCGCAGTGGCTTTTTGATTAAGTGCATGGAAGATGGAGCGTTTTGTAAGGGCCGGATGGCCCGTGATGCGCGAAATTGGTATAAATTCGTCCACCACAACGGGGTCAACGATAAAGGCGGGAGCACCAACTTTATCGCCTATTGCACGGGCAATAAGGCCACCCAGGTTGCTGGCGTGGTCGCCAAAATTGCCGCTGGCAAGGTCTTCTTTCATGGCGTCGTTGACATAATATGTGCCAGACGCGATGGGTTTTACAAGGCCACCCATGCCACACACGGCAGAAAGCTCATTAACAGCCACACCGGATTCTTCCAGTGCATCCATAATAAGCTCCATACGAAAGTCATATTGGTCGCCAATTTTTTCATAGCCCGCAAGCTCGTCCATGGTGTGGCGAAGCACCTTTTCAAAGATGGGTGTTTCGTCCTCAAAGAGGCCAATTTTTGTTGAGGTAGAACCTGGATTAACAATTAAAATTTTCATAAACTCTCCTTTGGTGTTATGTGTATTTTAGAACCTGTTTAATATCTCCATTCCGACGCCTTTTCTGCTTATTTTCCCCATGGCCGCGTTGCGCGGCCGCCTTGCCCTGCGAAAAAACCCTCGAAAATTCGCCGAAAGCGAGACAGTAAACAGGCTCTCAGGGCCTGGCCCAAAAAGCATCCGCGTTATGCGTTGTCACGTTGGGGTCTTGATAATACCCAACAGGCGCCAGCATATTTTGGGTATTTCCCTCGCGGCCGTCCTCGGCACCAAAGCCAAAATGTGTCCCTGCGGAAAAACGGAACATATAGTCCGCCATAAAGGCCTTATAATCGGCCATGTCAAATGGCTGGTTGTTTCGTCCCGCGTTTTCGTTAGGAAAAACCTCATCTCCTTGGGCAAAAGCCTTGCGCAGCGTTGAAAGGTCAAGATATGTTCCGTCCGCGTCCGTTAAATACAGGCGAAATGTGGGGTCAAGCATAATCCACTGCTGCAATTCCCGCGAATACGCATGGGTTACAACATGCACGAACCGCGCAGGATGCTCCATGGGATGGCCGGTTATATGTTTGGCGGGTATATCGTAGAGGCGCAGCAATTCTGCAAGCAAAATCGCAAGTCCGCGGCAGTTTATCCCCCGCGGGTTTTCATCCATAAATTCTATTATAGATATGGCATCGCGCTCTGTTGGCATTTCTGATGCGCCGTCATGGAAAAAATTATCGCACACCCAGTTAAGTAGGGCAATCATTAGTTCTACATCGTAAAGCCCGGCAGTTACACCGTCAAGGT
>WQVI01000032.1 GCA_009781625.1 Defluviitaleaceae bacterium
CAAAAAACTTGCCTTTTTGCCAAACTGCTTCATCATTTGCTCCTAGCGTGCCTAAAGGCACGCGTCGTCACAAATGATTTTGCATTTTGACAAAAATTCTGCGTTTTATTGTTACTGTTTTGCAGTTATTTGAGTATAAAATAGATTTCAACAAATCCACGGAGGTGCATTAATGGCATTAAATGGCATATTTTCAAAAGAAAGGCTTAAAGAACGGCTGGTTGAAAACGTAAAAACCCTTTCAAGAAAGACAATAGACACCGCTTCTAACGAGCAGCTTTACGAAGCCCTGGTGTTTACTATAAGAGACCTGATAACGGACAAATGGATAGCAACCCACGATGTATACAACAAAGAGGATGTAAAAATTGTATACTACCTGTCTATGGAATTTTTGATGGGACGCTTTTTGGGCGACGCTGTTATCAATTTATCCTTGGACGAAGAAGTGCGCGAGGTGCTGGAAGAGCTTGGCATAAATTATAACGCCGTTGAAGATGCAGAGCGCGACCCCGGCCTTGGCAACGGCGGCCTTGGACGGCTTGCCGCTTGTTTTCTGGATTCGTTATCAACCTTGCAGCTTCCCGCCTACGGCTGCGGCATACGCTATCATTATGGCATCTTCGAGCAAAAAATTGAAAATGGCTTTCAAACAGAGCGGCCCGACCATTGGCTGGAACGTGGCGACCTTTGGGGCGTAAAACGTCAAGAATATGCCGTTGAGGTGAAATTTGGCGGCACTGTGCGCGCCACGAAAAAGCCTGATGGCGAATTTACCTTCGTCCAGGAAGGCACACAGTCCGTACGGGCTGTACCTTACGATTATCCCGTTTTAGGCTATGACACAAACACCGTAAACACCCTGCGCCTTTGGGATGCCGAGGCCATAAATAAATTTGACCTTGGGTATTTCAATCAGGGGCAATATCAAAAGGCTGTGGAAGAACAAAATTTGGCAAAAACCCTATCGGAAGTGCTTTATCCTGCCGATGACACCGTGGCAGGCAAAGAGCTTCGCCTGCGCCAGCAATATTTCTTTGTTTCGGCCACATTACAGCGCATTATCGCGCGCTTTAAGGAAAATCATACAGACTTTAGCAAGCTTCCGGATAAAGTTGCCTTGCAGCTTAACGACACCCACCCTTCCGTTACCGTGCCGGAGCTTATGCGCATATTGGTGGACGAAAACGGCGTGAATTGGGATGATGCCTGGGAGATAACCCGCAAAACATGTGCCTATACAAACCACACCATCATGTCCGAAGCGTTGGAAAAATGGCCAACAGAGCTATTCTCCCGTGTACTTCCGCGCATCTACATGATTGTCGAGGAAATAAACCGCCGCTTCTGCGCGCAGCTTATCACATGGTTTGGCAACAACCCTGAAAAAGTGCGCAATATGGCCATTATCGCTGACGGCTATATCCGCATGGCGTTTTTGGCAATTGTTGGCAGCAATTCTGTAAACGGCGTTGCGGCACTGCACACAGAAATCCTAAAAAATCAAGAGCTTAAAGACTTTTACGAAATATATCCCAAGAAATTTAACAACAAAACCAACGGCATAACCCAACGCCGCTGGCTGGCCCATTCTAACCCCGCGCTGGCGAAGCTTATCACAGAAACCATTGGCGACAAATGGCTAAAAGACCTTAGCCATCTGGAAAATCTTTTGCCATACGCCAAGGATGCCGCCTTTGCGGAAGAATTTATGAAGATAAAGCACACAAACAAGGTTAATTTGGCGGGCTATGTCAAAAAGACCACCGGGCATATCGTAGACCCAAGCTCTATCTTTGACATACAAATAAAACGTATGCATGAATATAAGCGGCAGCTGCTTAACATCCTGCACGCGCTGTATCTTTACAACCAGCTAAAGGTATCGCCTTGGCTGGATATCCCGCCGCGTACATTTATTTTCAGCGGCAAGGCGGCGGCAAGTTATCACCGCGCAAAGCTTATCATTAAGCTGATAAACGCCGTGGCAAACCTTGTAAACAACGACCCCGCCATCGAAGGCCGCATAAAAATACTGTTTTTGGAAAATTATCGCGTGTCCCTGGCAGAAAGGCTTATCCCCGCCGCTGATGTGTCCGAGCAAATTTCCACAGCGGGCAAAGAGGCTTCCGGCACGGGCAATATGAAGTTTATGCTTAACGGTGCCATCACCCTTGGCACAATGGACGGCGCGAATGTGGAGATTTTTGAAGAGGTTGGCCCCGAAAACATCGTTATCTTTGGCATGGGCGCGGAGGAAGTGGCTGCGCTTGCGGCTTCTCGCGCATATAACCCATGGGATGTGTATAATATGGACACCAGCATACAGCATGTGCTAACGCAGCTGATAAACGGCTCTCTTTCTGATAATCACGAGCTTTTCCGCGAGCTTTACGAGGCCCTGCTAAATGGCTATCATGGCTCTACCCCTGATGAATACTTTGTGCTAAAGGATTTTGCCAGCTACGCCAAGGCTCATGAGAAAATTGGAGAGCTTTACAGGGATGAGCAGAGATGGAAAGAGATGGCCATCGTCAATGTGGCGAAAAGCGGCAAGTTCTCCAGTGACAGAACCATAAAGCAATATAGCGAGGAGATTTGGAAGCTTGAGCAAGTGCGGATAGAGATGTAGGCGCTTTTACAAAGGATGGGTAAGATGAAAAGGATAATTTTAGCAATAGCTGGCTTTCTGTTTATTTTTGCATCTTGCGGAACCGTTAATGAAGTTACTGAGGATGTCACCGAAAATGTTGAGGTGGCCGCGACCCCAACGCCGACCCCAAATCCAATTCCTACGCCAACGCCTGAGCATACACCAACACCAGCAAACACGGTATTGCAAGGCTACGTTGCAGCTTTTGCCGCGGCATACGAAACCAGCTTTGTGCTTCTTTTTGATGGCACATTATGGGGCTGGGGCAGCAATTGGGGGCAAATTGGCGGCCCTGTCATCAGTGCTCATGTAGCAAGCCATTTTGCGCCCGTAATGATACTTGATGAGGTGGTCTCTTTTTCCGCACAGGATAGCCATGTAATGGCCATCAGGTCTGACGCAAGCTTATGGGCTTGGGGCGGCAATATTGATAACCAATTGGGTACCGGCACCATAGGAAATGAAGATGAGCCCCAAAGGATTATGGAAAATGTTGCCTATGTTGCTGCCGGGCTGCATCATACAATGGCGATAACAACAGATGGCGCATTATGGGGCTGGGGAAGAAATTTTGAGGGGCAAGTAGGCGTTGGCAATACCTCAAGGCAACCTGAGCCTGTCCACATCATGGACGATGTTGCTGCTGTATCCGTAGGTACCGCCTTCACCGCAGCACTTAGAGGCGACGGCAGCCTATGGACATGGGGCACAAACACTTGGTATCAGCTTGGAGATGGCACCACCCAAAGAAGCCTGTCCCCCATCATGGTTATGGAAAATGTGGACTATGTTTCTGTGGGCAGCAACAATGTGATGGTAATTAAAAATGACGGAGAGCTATGGGGCTGGGGCGTAAATACCCAGGGGCAACTGGGTGATGGCGACATATACCTTACCAATCCCGGCCCTGTTTTTATAATGGATAATGTGGCCACCGTTTTTGCCGGCTATGGCAATTCTGCGGCTATAAAGCGTGACGGCACGCTGTGGATGTGGGGCGTAAATAATGATGGACAGATTGGCGATGGGCAGGTTGATAATGTAGAATCGGACCAATGGCTGTCAAATCCCACGCCTACAATGATAATGGAAGATGTGGTTGCCGCATCCAATGTGGGGGGTAGACACACCTTGGCACAAACGGCCGATGGCCGCCTTTGGGCCTGGGGCCGTAACAACCACGGACAGCTTGGGGATGGCACAACGGAAAACCGCTTGGTGCCCATGCTTATTTTGGAGTGATTATGTTAAACAATTTCAAAACCATATACAAACCCGCCGAAATTGAGATTATTGAGAAGAAATCTCGGTTTATTGGCCATGCCTTTCCTGTGGAAAGCGAGGATGCGGCTTTGGCCATTTTGGGCGACATACGTAAAATACATGCCAAGGCCGGCCATAATTGCTTTGCGTGGCAAATTGGCGATGACAACCGCTTTACGCGCCAAAGCGACGATGGCGAGCCCAGCGGCACAGCCGGTATGCCTATTTTGGACCTGCTGCGTAAAGAAGACATCAAAAACACTTTGGTTATCGTAACGCGCTACTTCGGTGGCACGCTTTTAGGCACGGGCGGCCTTGTGCGCGCCTATGGCCGCGCCGCAAAAGAAGCCGTAAGCGCCGCCATCATCATTGAAAAAGTTTTGCACGCAAAAATTAGCGTAAAATGTCCATATAATTTGCAGGGCAAGCTGCAATATGAGATATTGCACAACGGGCATGTGCTGCATGATACGCTTTTTACTGATAATGTGGAATTTATTGTGCTAACGGAAGCCGTCAATGGGGACAGGCTTGCAAAGGCCATGATGAATGCCTCCTCCGGCCAAGCAGAGGTGCAGCTTTTGCAGCAGCTTTACTGTACCCAGGTTGAAGATAAATTAGTGGAGTTTCAATGAAAGATTTGGTCGCAAAAATCATAATCATGCTCTCTGTTATCTTGCTTTTATCAGCTTGTAATAGCCAACCAGAGGCACCTATTTCTTTATTTCAAGAGGTGCTGCGTAATGAAAGGCAATTTGTATGTGGCTGGCTAGGGCCTGCTTATCTTGAAGAATCTACCGGCGAATTAGGGCCACCAATAAGTATCGCCGTCTTTGACATGAATGGCGATGGCACAAACGAAGTTGTCGTAAATTTTAATAACACCATAATATACGTTTTCAAATACTATAACGGGGAGATATATGCCAGTAGCTTTACTTATAGAATAATGAACGGAATAATGACGGATGGCAGGCTGCGTTTGGGGTTTGGAAGAGGAGATTTTGGCATTGGAGAGCTGATAATAGCCCAGGGTGCATCCGATATTTCCCTTATATATTCTTTCCTTCATGGCTGGCCAGACCCTCGCTATTACCCAAACACACTTAACGACGAAGCCATTTCTGATGAGGAATTTGAAATATGGTTTGCGTCACTAAATTTAAAAGAATATATCACCTGGCACCCTTTTACAGATAAAAATATTGAAAATTTGGCCTTGTTGGTCACCAATAGATATACACCAAACAATTAACGAGAGGATGAAGCAATATGGCAGGACATTCCAAATTTGCAAATATCAAACACAGAAAAGAAAAGCAAGATTCTAAGCGCGGCAAGGTTTTTACCAAGCTTGGGCGCGAGATAGCTGTTGCTGTGAAGGCAGGCGGCAGCGACCTTGACTCTAACTCGCGCTTGCGCGACGTTGTGGCCAAGGCTAAGGCCGCTAATATGTCCAATGACACAATAGACCGCAGCATCAAAAAAGCCGCGGGCGAGCTTGACAGCGTAAATTATGAAGATGTAACCTACGAGGGCTATGGCCCCAACGGCATTGCCGTTATTGTACAGGCTTTGACGGACAACCGCACCCGCACCGTGGCCAATGTGCGCTATGCCTTCACCAAAGGCGGCGGCAATATGGGTACCAGCGGCTCTGTGGCGTTTCAATTTGACCATGTAGGACAAATTGCCGTTGAGGCGGCCGATGGCGTGGATGAAGATGCCCTTATGATGGTGGCTTTGGACGCAGGTGCACGGGATTTTGCCGCCCATGAAGAAGGCTTTGAAATTATCACCGACCCTACGGACTTTTCCGCTGTGCGCGAGGCTATAGAGGCCGAGGGCTTTCCTATTTTGTCCGCGGAAATAACCATGCTGCCTAAAACCACCGCTAAACTTGATGACTCCGAAGATATCAAAAAAATGAACAAAATCCTTGACTTTTTAGAAGAGGATGATGATGTGCAGGATGTATATCACAATTGGGAGATGTAGCATGTGTGACATATGCATTTTATACGCAGGAAACAGCTTTATTTTCACCGGTGATGTCCCGTGGCAACTCAAGTCTCTCGCGGCAAGACATGGCGTAGAAATTGCGTATAGAGACGTTTCAGCGGGTGGTGCTACATTAACAAGCTCCAGGGCCAACGCCATCAAAGAAATGCAACGTATTCGGTTTGACTATGTTGTGATGCAAGACCAAAGCAGGCGGCCTCTTAATGACATTGACGGGTTTCTTTGTGATGTCCGCATCCTTAGTGTTGCGGCAAAAGAAAGCGGGGCTATGCCTGTGTTGTATAATCCTGCATGGGCAAATATAGATGGCAAGCCCGATGAAAAGCTGCAAAACATCCTAACTGCCGCGTACAAACAGGCCGCCCATGAAAATGATGCCATTTTGGTAAACGCGGGCGATGCTTGGGTTTACGCATACAATGCGATACCAAATCTTTCGCTATATGCAGAAGATATGTTCCACGCAAATGATGCTGGGGCTTTTCTTACGGCGTGCGTATTTGCGGCTACGCTATTTGATTTGCGTATTGATGATATATCTCAGAATGATAATCACTATTCTGACAGTAACGCCACTCTCCTAGCGCAAGCCGCCTGGGATTTTGTTCAAACAACACCCTAATCATACTTTTCCTTGGTTTTACCGTATTTCTACATAAGGGCTTAGGGGCCGGCACCCATCATAAAAAACAGCGATTTACAAGCCCGCCATTCCGAAATAAGGAGTGATTTGCAATGCGTTATATTAAAATTATGGTGTTTGATGAAAATAATGTAGAGACAGGCCAAACCTACCCTCGTCGTGCTAAGCAGCTTGTGACCAAAGGCCGCGCTGTATGGCAAGAAGATGGGCAAAGTGCCATCCGCATGACACCGAAAGAAGCCGATAAGGAGACAATAAAAATGGGATATAATGATATAGATGTTGCACAAGATAATGACGAATTGTTACACACGGCAAAAAGCAATGTGAGGCAAAGGCGCAGCCTTATATGTCACATAATTGCCTTTTTAATTGCCGCGCCGCTAATTTTTGCCGCCTTGCCAAATTTTTTGGGCAATGCGCCTACAGGTGACATCGCTAATGCTGCCCTTGCCAATGACGAGGCTGTGGCGGCAATTTTGAACGAGCTGCGCCAAATGGCCTTCACTTTCGGACAACATGGCAACGCGGCCGCCGCCAGAACTGTAGCGCAGGCCGCAAACGACCTTGTAAATCCGCCCGCAAGCAATGCGCATGATATGCAGTATTTCGTTTGGGGCGCATATTTTGCTTGGGGCGTGTTTATCCTAAGCCGCTTGGTGCTGTATTCTCTGCCTAAATTTAAGCATAAAGAGCAAAAACGGGTTTCAGAAGAATATCATCGCCTTAAAATGGGTGCGCCTGCCGTAGTTGATATGAGGGAAAACTCGTAAATTTAGGAGAAATTGCTATGAAGATGGGATTTTGGCGGCTGGCTGCCGTGGCCTTTTTGCTATTTGTTTTAGCGGCGTGCAGTACTATGGAAATTTATGAGCCTGCGCAAATAGATGAATACATCGTTGCGTATGACGAAAGCTATGTCGAAACGCAGGAAGAAGTCACGCAAGAGGATGATTATGAGGACTATTATGAGGCCGAGGTGGCGCAAGAGGAAATTCCGCCGCCCGACCATTATTTTGACATATTTACCTCGGGTCGTACAAGAGGCGAATATCTTGAGGACCTTGACCATCTATACAGCACCCTTGCCGCCAATTATCCCTTTTTCGGCGTAATTTATCGCACAAGAGGCGTGGATATGCACGAGCTTTATCGCGAGACGCGCCGCCACATTGAAACCATACGCGACATCCCAAGCGACCAATATTTTGCCAACCTGATAGACGGCCGTTTTATCAGCCACGCGCAACACGCGGGGCATTTTAATATGCTAACAGGCGACTTTTTGCAGCTGCATATCCAAGTCTTTACCAACCAGGTTGTCACCTTGGGTAGCCGCCAGTTTTTATATTTTCTGGAAGAGCTTGATAATCCCGCCACACGGGCGCTTCATGGCCTGACGGATGACAATTTTGCGCCGCCGCCGCCGGGGGTGGATAGCTTTGTTTACGCCACAACTTCCGACAACATCGAGGCGCGCATCATCGAGGCGGGCCGCATCGCTTATGTTAACATTTTACAAATGAACCACGCCACAATGAATCTCGACAGAGACAAGCTGCTGGACTTTTACCGCCATGTTGCGGATTTTGACCATCTCATCATCGACATCCGCCAAAACCCCGGTGGGGATTCGCGCTTTTTTCAAAACTTGGTGATAGCGCCAAATATCTCAGAGCCTCTTCACTATCATTTCTACATGTTTTTGATGGAAGGCGACCACAACATGCGCCTGCTGGCGCCCTGGTTTGAAAACTGGTGGGACGGCACCACGCCATATCCTGTATTTGCGCCCATCCATGATGATTTGCTGGTAGGCCTTCCCTATCTCAACCCTGACGACTTTACCGCGCTGGATTTATACTGGAGATGGGATGCTGTCATCTACCCAAGCCAAGACGAGGCCATCTTTGGCGGCAAAATTTGGCTGCTGGTAAGCGGCACCAACTTTTCCGCGTCAGAGCAAGCCGCCGCCACGGCTAAGCAAACGGGCTTTGCTACCCTTGTAGGCCAAACCACCGGCGGCGATGGCATAGGTATAAACCCGTTGATGCTGGCACTGCCTAATAGCGGCGTTGTTGTGCGCTATTCGTCCATCTACGGCACGGACCACCAAGGCCGCAATAATCAGGAATTTGGCACAGACCCGCATTTCTTCAACCGCCCAAGGCGTGATGCTTTACAAACCACCTTGGAACTTATCGCAGAGGACAATTATTGATAACTCAAAACGTTTAGTCAATTCCATGCTAAGTCCGTGCAGAATAAACAATGCGGGCTTAGCATATTTTTTTGAAAATCTTTGTAACGAAATTAAAATTGCGCCGTCTAACTTATGAGAAAGGAGGGCACAGGGATGGATATTGATTTTGAGAAGCTATACAACACCTACTACATGCGGGTATACTCTTTTGTGATGACATTGGCCAAAAACCAAGATGCCGCGGAAGAAATTACGCAAAAGGCGTTTTTTAAAGCAATGACAGCCGATAAGAAGTATCGTGGCGATGCTGCCGAACTTACTTGGTTATGCGCCATTGCAAAAAATTTGTTTTTGGATGAGCTGCGGGCGAAAAAGCGTATAGTCGAAGTGGGCACTGACGTAGCTTCTTCCGACGCAAGCATAGAGCACGCCCTTGTTGATGAAGACTCTGCTTTTCGCATCCATCAAACGCTTCATGGCTTAGAAGAGCCATACAAAGAAGTGTTTGGGCTGCGGGTGTTTGGAGAATTGTCATTTAAGAAAATTGGACTGTTGTTTGGGAAAACAGAAAACTGGGCGCGTGTTACATACCATCGTGCCCGCCTAAAAATTATGGAGAGGATGGATGCAAAATGAATATTTCATGCGATGTTATCAAGGATTTGCTGCCCCTTTATCACGACGACGTTTGCAACGAATCTAGCAGAAAGATTGTTGAGGACCATCTGGCGGACTGCGCCGCCTGTAGGGCGATGCTCGAAAAAATTAAGGATAATCCCCTTGACGAGCGCATCAGAAAAGAGCGAGAAAACGTCATTAAACACCATGCGCAAGCGGTAAGGAAAAAATCTCTTACTGTGGGGGCAAGCATTGCTTTGGTTTTGGCAATACCTGTGCTGGTATCATTAATTGTCAATCTCGCTGTAGGGCAGGCTCTGGATTGGTTCTTTATCGTTTTAACTTCGTTGATATTGCTGGCCTCTATAACGGTGGTTCCTTTGGTTTTTGGAAAAAACAAAGGCCTTTGGACATTGGGCAGTTTCATCGCAAGCTTGTCTTTGCTGTTAATTACAATTTCGCTGTATAGCGGATGGAGTAGCTGGCCTTTTGTGGCAATAGTTTCAACATTGCTTGGGCTATCAATTTTGTTTGGGCCCTATGTATTAAGCAGATTGCCTCTGGCAGGGTTTGCTGCCCGCCATAAGGGCTTTTTAGCCATGATGGCCAATACCTTGTTGTTGTATGCGGTTATTATAGTAGTTGGCTTGTTTGTGCAAAACGCAAATTATTGGGACATAGCACTTGCTATGGCCACTGTGTGTTTGCCGCTTCCCTGGCTGTTTTTTCTTACGATACGATATCTCAAGGCAAATGCGTTCATCAAAGCGGGCTTATGTTTTATCTTCAGTGGCTTGTTCTTCTCTATAATAGATGGCGTGGTGGATTGGGTTTTATTTGGGGCCTGGACTAACCCACTTTCAGCGGCAAATCTTTTTGCTTGGAGAGAAATAAGCACGATAAACGCCAATATCTCCATGCTGGTTTTAACTACAAGCTGTATCGTTGGCATCATTTTAATTATCATTGGATTATTGAGAAAAGGCCGTATTTCTGCCAAATCAGGGAAGTTGCAATAACATTCAAAAAGGCAGGTGCGGTAAAATTCGCACCTGCCTTTTGTTGTTTAAAAAACTATATTGCCCATTCGCCGCCTGTAAACACAGCAATTTCTTTGCCGTCATATGTCACGCCGACAATAGACATATCCGCGCTGCCCATCATAAAGTCCGTATGGGCAAGAGATTGGTTTACGCCCATTGCGTTAAGCTCGTCGTCGCTTTTGCCCACGGCACCTTTGACAGTGTAAGGGTAGGCCTTGCCAAGTGCCAGGTGGCATGAGGCGTTTTCATCGTAAAGTGTGTTGTACCATAATATGCCGGATTGAGAGATTGGGGAAGAATGTGGCACAAGGGCCACCTCGCCCAGATAGTCCGCATTAGGGTGCGTGTTGATTACTTTGTCCAGAAGATGCTCGTTTTGCTTCGCGCCAAATTCTGTTACTTTGCCATCTTTAAACTTTATCCAAAATTCGTCTATGATATCGCCCATGAAAACGAGGGGCTTTGTGGAATATACTATGCCATTGGTGCCTGTGCGCAGAGGTGCTGTGAAAACCTCTTCCGTTGGGATATTTGCAATGAAATTGTATCCCGTGGCGGCTTCTTCGCCGCAGGCCACCCAAAGATGCCCTTCAGGCAGGGTTATTTCTAAATCTGTGCCTGCCGCGTTTTTAAAGCGCAGGTGCTTGAAATTGTGGGCCATAAGGGCATCCACTTTTTTCTGCATGGTGGCTATATGTGTTTTCCAATTTTCAACGGGGTCTTTGCCATCAACCCTGGATGCCGCGTAGATGGCGTCCCACATAAGGCCAATGGCCTCTTCATCGCTCTTCGCGTTAGGGAAAACTTTGCGCGCCCAAGCGGGATTTGGTACAGAAGCCAGCGTCCATTGTATGGCAGAGGATGAAACCTTCTCCATCAGGGGCTTCATCGTCGTGGCCATCACTTTTTGGTCTTTTGTTATACGCTCTGGGTCAACGCCTTTCAAAATTTCAGGGTCGGCGGCCAAAACGCCCAGCATGTTATATCCTTGGTCCACAAGATATTGAATTCTTGCCTTTTCCCATTCCAGCTCTTTGCCGAAATTAGAATCCGGTGCCATTAAATAGTTGATTCTAGAGGACTTTTCGTCGCCCCATTGTATCAACACATCATCGGCCCCTGCCGCATAGGCCTCTTCCATGGCCATGCGGGCAAAATACGCGCAATCCACCGGGCAGCGTATCAAAAGCTTTTGCCCCTTTTGAATGTTAACGCCCACGTTGATAATTAACTTTACATACTTTTGCAGTTTGTCCATAGTATCCTCCCTAATTATATGTGCCACCGGAAAAGCCCGATTTTACGGCTTCCTCAATGGCTTTAAGGGCCGCTTCTTCTTCCGGCCCATTGCAAACAAATTCTACCACATCGCCAAATTTTATGTTCGCACTGACGATGCCCAGCACAGATTTTAGGTTATATTCGGTTTCATTAAATTTTAGCATTACATCTGCGTCAAAGGGTCTGCACATGGACACCAACGCCCCAGCCGGCCGCACATGCAAGCCATTTTCATTAACTATCATAAATTTACCAGAAACCATATAACCACCCCGCGCTTTCTTCTTGATTTCTCTTTAGCCTATGGCATCTAGTATATCAATATTTGCGTGAAATTGCAAGGTAAACTTTGCCTCTATGCACTTTCCGTGTGTTTCCGTGTATTTCGTGGTTTGATTGTTCTAACGTTACTACAGCCTCTATCTACCTGGTCATGACACGCCTCACCACTGCCATCACTGCGCGTACCGGCAATGGCTCCATCCGTTTGCCAACCTTCTTTAGATGCTTGCGAATTGGTATGTATTGCGGGCAAACCTTTTCGCATTTGCCACAGTTGTTGCAATTGTGCGGGCTGTTGGGTTGTTTTGTTATGATGGCTGTGCCTGTAGCGTAAAGGGTCATGCCTTTTATGTAGCCATGGGCATAGCTTGCGTTGTACGCAGAGAAACAAGCGGGGATATTTATGCCTTTTGGGCAGGGCAGACAGTAGTTACAGCTTGTGCAGTTGATTTTATATGCCTTTTTCAGTGTGGTGACAACGCTGTCATACACGGCTTGCTCACTATCAGCAAGAGGTTGAAAATTGTTGGCAGAGCGGATGTTGGCTTCTATCATTTGTGTGCTGCTCATGCCGCTAAGCACAGTCGTTACGCCGCTTTGGCTCCAAAGCCAGCGAAATGCCCATTCGGCAGGTGTAAGGTTTGGATTTGCTTTTGCAAATATCTCTACGGCATCTTTTGGCAGCCCCGTTGCAAGTGTGCCGCCAAGCAAGGGCTCCATAATTATTACCGCCATACCCTTTTCCTCGGCAGCCAGCAGGCCCTTTCGCCCCGCTTGGTAATTCTCGTCATAATAGTTGTATTGTATCATACAAAATTCCCAGGGATAGGTATCTAAAATTTTTATAAAATCGTCACAGGTGCCGTGATACGAAAAGCCTATACGTCTAATTTGCCCTGAAGCCTTTTTCTCCTCAAGCCACTTTTCTATGCCCATTTCCTGAAAGGCTTCCCATTGCGCAAGGCCCGACATGCTGTGCATAAAGTAATAATCCACATAATCCGTTTGAAGCCTACGAAGAGATTCGTTAAAGAATTTATCAAAGTCGGCGGCACTTTTGCACATCATCAGCGGCAGCTTTGTAGCCACATGCACATCTTTTCGTTTATCATGCTTGGCCAAAATCTCTCCCAGCATCTTTTCGCTGTTTGGATAGATATAGGCCGTGTCAAAAAAATTTATGCCGCCTTCTATCGCGGCCAAAATCATGCGCTCTGTTTCTGCTTTGTCGCGGGGAAAGCGCATACAGCCAAGCCCCAGCGCAGAAAGCTTGTTGCCCGATGCTTTGTCTTCACGATATTGCATAATTACCTCCTATTGAAAAATCAACGCTTCCGTGTTATACTTTATAGTCAAGGGGTGTTACATATGAAAAAGCAAGTTTGTAAAAGTCAATTATGTGCGGAATTTTTAGGGTCAATGTTTTTGGTGATGGCGTCTATTTCATCCATGATTTTACTTGTAGAAGTTCTTGAGGCCCCAAAAAGCATCGCCGTCTTTGGTAATGCCATTGCGGTTGCCTTTGTTCTTTGCGCGCTGATAGAGGTGTTTGGCCCCATATCTGGCTCACATTTTAACCCCGTCGTCACTATGGTTATGGCATTGGAGAAAAAAATTAGCGCACTAAATGCCTCTATGTTTGTGCTATTTCAATTTCTTGGTGGCATCGCAGGTGTTGCGCTAAGCCGGCTGATGTTTTTAAATGAAGTTGGCTCCCTATTGTCTGTTTCTGATAATATTAGAAACGATTATGTGTTTTTTAGTGAAATTTTTGGTACATTTATTCTCATGCTGGCAATTTTGCTATTGGTGAAAGCAAGGTCTAGCAAAATTTCAATTATTGTGGGCCTTTTGGTTGGCGGTCAGCTTATTTCCACGTCTTCTACAATGTTTGCCAACCCACAGGTTACAGTTGCCCGTATGTTTACGGATACCGCTTCTGGCATAAGGCCTATCGACGGCTTTATTTTCATCGCCATGCAGACAGTTGGTGCTCTGCTGGCGTATATGGTTTATAAATTTGCATTTACAAAGAAAACTTATGAAGCGGGGGAGAGATAATGTCTTGTGTTAAAGAATGTGCCTGTCCAAAAACTACTTGTCCAAATCACAAAAGGTGTTGTGATTGTGTGAAAAGGCATCGCGAAAGTGACAGCCTGCCCTTTTGCCTTTTTGTTGACAATGACGGTGACAAAAGCTTTGAGGGCTTGTATCATAAATTAAAAGAGCGGTTTGAGAAGAAGGGCCATTAAAGCCTTAGCTGTTTTTTCGGCAGGCGTCGTTTGCTTAGTGATAATGCGGATTTTGGGCAGTGATGTATGCAGCGATAGCAGTTTTCGCATTTATCTTGCGCAAGCAAGGGATACCCTTCTCCATCTTTCAAAAATACTGCATGAGGGCACCTTTCGCCACATAAGCCACATTTTACGCATCTATCTTTGTGCAGATGTATTTTTACCGTGATAAGCTGCCCTGCCGCTTTATTGGGTGCATTTATAATGCTTCCAAAACGAAATTTGGGCATATAGCTTCGCAGTGGCTCTTCCTCCAGCATCCTTAAAAAGTCAGCGCAATCTCGCTTAACTTTGTCTTCCAAATTTTTCTCAAATTCAAAAAATCGTTTTATAAATGGGGCCACAAGCGCACCATCACTTGCCGTGCCGCGATAGGCTCTGTCCATAATTGTGGCGATGTTTTTCTCTCGCAATCGCTTTGATAATATGCGGTTTGTGTTTAGCGAAGCCAGGCCACGTGTGTTAAAGACAAATGCAGAGATTTCTTTATCAAGACACGGCATCTCATCCAGAAAGTCCATAACTTTCTTTGCAGGGGCACCGTGATACACGGGCGTGCCAATTATTAATGCATCATATTCTTCCATGCTTGGCACATCACTGTCTTCTAAAGAAAATATGTCCACTTTGCAAGATTGAGGCAGGCAAGCAGATATCAATTCTGCAATCTTTTTGGTCGCACCCACCCCAGAAAAATATAAAATTAGAATTTTTTTCATAGCACGCTCTCCTGCCATAATTATAAAGCCCCATTATGAATTTTGTGTTACAGTTAGGTCTCGAAACAAAATAAAAAGCCCCTAAAAGGGGCTTTTTATTTATATTAGCATTGCAATTGATAATATTATTCTTCGTCGCCATTACCATTGCCGTTGCCATTACCATTACCATTTCCATTGCCGTTACCATTGTAATCGTTGTCATACTCTTCTTCTAAAGCAGCAGGAGCAGCAATAGTTTCTACAGATGCAGAAGCTGGTGTGCCTCTGTCAGGCTGGTTGAAGAAGAATCTTTGGTTTGCACCGTAGCCTTCCCATGTTACAGGAACGCCTAATGCTACGCCAATGTAGGCAGCAGGAATAAATACTGTACCTTCATGGTTGTGTGGCCAAGCTTGAGGATCAGCGATCGTGTGAGCTATGCCATTAACTGTGAAAGTGCCGCTTCCTGTTGTGAAGACGATTGTTCTGCCGGTGAGAAGCATTGTAACTTCAATTTCTGCACCTTGAGACCAAACGTTAGTTGGTTGGTCATTCACGATGAATGTCCATGGCACGCTTCCACCAAATACTTGAGAGATACCACGCATCGGGAAGAAGTTTCTGCCATTGTAGAAACGCATTGGTGTAGCTTGGCCATGCTCGTTTGTCATGGTAACGATTTGGTCGTTAACCAATACTTGAGCACTACCGGATTGAGCTTCGATGACAGCCGTAGCTACATCAATCAAACCGCCGCCAACGCCAGGAAGTGTAACAGTTGCATATGGCTCAAACAATAGGCCGCCGAAAGCATATCTTCTGAAGCCAACTCTGTTTGGAACGCCTGCTATAGATTGATGACCAAGTGGTTGCCAGAAGTTAAGAACCGCGTTGTCATTATCAAGTATAGCATTACCAAGAGCAACTACGCCATAGGTGCCAACTGGAACGTGCTGACCTACGAACAATTCGAGGTTAGTCATTGTTACAGTAGCTGGGGCACCAGCAGCAGATGGGTTGGTTATTGACATGTTAACAGCAGTAGCACCCAAAGTTTGTGGAAGTACGCCAACTGTTAATGCGCCAGATGCGTTAACAACAGCAACAGGGTTGAAGCCGATGTCAACTCTTGGTGAAGGTATGCCAAACTCAGAAATAGCTAAGTGAAGCATTCTGCCTCTTACCAAAGCACCAGCAACACGCTCTGTCAATATGATATTTTCAGTAGGAATGCTTTGTGCACGGTTAGGAATGTTTGTTACTTCAGAGGTAAGGTCAAATACTTTTTCAACTTCAGCAATTTGAAGGGTTCTGCTTGGTGACACGAAATCTTCGTCACGTGCGCCGATACCAGCACCAACTTGCTCAAGGGTTACATAGACATCACCTTCATAGTTAACGTCTGTAGAGATGAAGATAATCATTTCTACCCACATACGACGTTGTTGTGGATCGTTTGCACGAAGACCACGAAGTGTTACAGTGTGACCATCTTCAGAGAAGATAGCAAGAGGATCGCCAACTCTTCTGTCTGTACCGATTACGCGAGCAGTGTGACCGCCAGCAAAATCAGGCACGGAGTTATGAAGAACTGTACCATCAGTTGCATTGAAGTGTACAGCCATACCAGCTTGGCCAGGTCCAGCCATAACGCCAGTACGAACATCAATAGCAGCTATCTTTGCAGATGGTAAGGTTTCGCCTTCAGCATCTGTTAATGTGAATACAAGGTCTCTGTTCAAAGCTGAACCAGGTGTAACCTCTTCAACACGGATTCTTCTTGTTACGCCATCAAAATGTCCAACTGCGGTTGGCCAGCCACTTTGAGGAAGATTTCTGTAAGTTCTACCAGAAATAGTCTCTTGAACTTGACCAGCATCGCCAGTTACAGGGTTAAGCGTAAGGCCATGGCCTGCAAATGTAAATGCATTTACAGCTGATGGAGAGATAGAGCCAGCAATAGCGTTGTTAGCAGCTACATCAAGGAAGCCTACGCCGTTGTTATCTCTAAAGCCGCCACCAAAACCGTTTTGAAGTGTAATTTGAAGGTCGCTACCCCAAATTGGTTGAGCTGGGTTACGATGAGCAATTCTTACACGCTCAAGGTTCAACTGACCAATACCGGCAGCAAAGCCAGGTCCGCCACTAACCATAGCAGATGGGCCAGTGCCATTGTAAAGAATGTGCATTCTGTGAAGGCCGGTGTCAGGATGGTTCGAGAAGAAGATAAACGCGCCTGTACGATCAGCCATCATGTTTGTTACTGTTGTTGAAGATGGAACACTTATTGCAGCTGCACTTGTTAAGCTTGAAAGATAGCTGTCAAGATCTTGGCCTAAAGCAAACGCACGGCCAGTGCCCCAAGCAGTCCAACGGTTTGTGCCGCCTGGTTGTGCCCAAACATATCCATCAGGAAGTGTTAATGTGAAAGCACGTGTGCCATCAAGGAAATTGAAACCGCCAATACCGTTTTCAGTAATGGAAATTCTTTGAATTTCAACTTGGTTGATGCCTACAGCTACGCCGCCATGAATGGCTAAGCCAACGCCAAGGCCAACGCCAGAGATAACAGTTCTTTGTCCGCCGATATCAGCAGCAGGTACAGTAGATGGGCCTACAAGCTCGATAGCAACTTCGCCGTCACCGGAAAGCTGAAGAGCAAGAGGAACACGAAGTACTGTTTGTGCAACGCCAGCATCAAGAACCATTTGTCTGTTCCAAGTAATTCTTACTTCGTTGTTAGGTAAGAATGTCATGGAGAATGGAAGCTCGTTCATAACGTTAGGACGCGCATTGTTGTTACCAGAGAAATGGATTGAATGCGACATGCCAGATGTGAATGGTGTTGCAGCTGTACGTCCTGTACCGATAACGTCTCCGTTAAGGATTTGGCCGTTATGAGTAGGACCTTCCCAAGGGCCGTTGCCGCCATTATCAGGTGCGCCTGGCAATGCAGGAGAACCAGCTGGAGCATAATCACTTGGGAAATGTGGTGCATTATCAGGAGCAACAGGAGCAGGTTGTGTTACAGTTACACTGCCTTCGTCACTTGACTGATAACCTTGATAGTAGACAATTGCGCCAGCAGCAAGTACAGGAGCCATTGTGCCACCGCCACCAGCCCAAGGTAGAGGAGTGACGATATCAAGATGTGGAACAGCACCGTTTGTTACTTGAACAAGTACAAGTGCCCAATCTTCTGGATCGGTGTTGTTTCCATCATATACAGGTAGCCAGAAATGATTTGCAGGTGCAGGCAATGGAGCTGCTGTAGGAAGACCTGCAAGTGCTGGATTGAGAACCCAATGATCAGCTAGTTCAAATTCAAAATTGTCTGTAGCATTCCAGGCGCCTACAACGTTCCAGATAGCAACGTTTCCGGCGGCAGTCCAGTTAAATGATGTGTTCCAGCCTGGAGCTGCAACGCCAGGTTGTGAACCAAAACCAGTCCAAACCAAATCACCTGGTGTAGCAGGATTGCCAGTAGTAGGTCCACCAAGAGCATCTAAAACAAATGTAGGAACAGAACCAGTAGTTTGTGGAACCCAATCTGTTGTAGATTCTGTAGGAGCAGTAACTGAAACTTGAGCAACTCTTTCAAATGTAGCTAAAAGAATGATGCTTGCAGTTGAGAAGCTTTCTGGTACGATGATGAATTGGCTTCTAGGAATGCCTAATTCAGCTTCGATAGCAGCAAGCCACTCCATTTGAGCAAGGTGAGCTGCCGCAGCTGTTAATGGGCTAGCAGAAGGATCGATATGACCAGTTGGGTCATATACGAAACGCATTTGATAGTCGGTTCCGGCAACAGTAATAAGTGGCCAGAAGCCTTGTGCAGGTGTAGCAGCGCCAACTATAGCAGGAACTAATGCCCATTGGCTAAAGCCACCAGCGCCCCATGCACTGAAATGGGAAGCTAAGCGTGTGGTGTTGTTGAAGAAGTATGCACGGTTGTAACCATCAAGATAAGCTCTTGGGTTGGTTCCGCCAGCTTCTGCTGCACCAGGTGTAGCTGCAGGTGCAGGGTGTACCCAAGGTGCAATACCGGCACCGGTGCCACCGCCGCCGCCGCCGCCACCGCCGCCGCCGCTACCAGGAGCGCCAGGAATTGGCAGTTGGAATGGAATGTAGAAACCATAACCAGCTGGGTTAGCGTCACGATCTGGAACATCAGCCCATGATTGTATGTTGCCCCAGCCGTTTACATCTTCGCCGAAGCTAAAGTCTGTA
>WQVI01000033.1 GCA_009781625.1 Defluviitaleaceae bacterium
CTTATGGTGTCGTCGGGGTTGTCCACCACAAAATAAGACGTGCCGGAAAGCACCGCCGCACCGCCCACCTCATGCACCACAATATGGCTGTTTTTGCCCAAAATAACCTCATCGCCGCGCTTTGTATAGCACATCAGCGCAAGCTGGTTGGCCATGGTGCCGCTGGGGCAAAACAGGGCCGCGGCCTTGCCCGTCATGCGGGCCGCCAGCTGTTCCAGCTGCTTCACGGTGGGGTCGTCGTCATAAACATCATCACCTACGATGGCATTGGCCATGGCCTCGCGCATGGCTTGGGTGGGCATTGTTACTGTGTCAGAGCGTAAATCAATTGTTTTCATAATATCCTTCCTTTCATTAATCTGTGATAAAATAAACTTAAGTGTCAAGATTGAATTGAATCAGGTGTTGACTTACTCCTTCCCGCAACAGCTAAGATAAACTCAGACATCACTGCAGACGCATTGACAAATAATCGTGCATGATAATCGTCTATATTAACCCGCTTACTACCAAGACCATGAGAATCACTCGCTTTGTTTCTCATTTCCGCAACCGCGCTAATAATCTTTTCAAGACCAGATAATAGTTTAAGTACACGCACATCCATTGAGCTATCCGAATGCATATTATACAACTTTTTAACTTGTTGGTAAAGTGCATTGATATTGCCTTTATCACTTGGTTGTTCATTTTTCAGCTCAATCACATGACAAAACACCTCTTCAAGCAATGTACGACACTTTGTTATTGCGCTATCATAAGCCTTTTCGTTAATATCCTTACCAGCTCTTTCTGTGAGGTTCCTTATGTACTCATTAGTGATTGTCTTGATTTGGGGTGTGTCTATGCCCACTTTCTTATTGCAGACTAGAAATATAGGTAGTGCATAGTAAAGATTAATCTTTTCTGTATTTGGAGGTATAAAACTGCCTCCTGACATCTTAAGGAAATTTAAACAAAATCTAAATAATTCTGCATAATATGGCTCTATATCAAAAGTAAGCTGCGAGTTCATTAAATCTTTTTTCAACTGAGAGATGCTCTCAATGATTTCTATCAGGTCACGGCTTGGATCTGCCCAATAGTGGCCCACGTCATCATCAGTTGGCAGCCGCCGATTCATAATATCAAACAGTCTGATAGATTCAGCATGAAGAGTCGAGAAAATCACTCTCAACCTATCATGATTAACATCTTTGTAAAGAAACTCAAATTCATCATTAAGTTTATCATTAAGTTTTCTGCTATGGATTTCTATCACATTTTCAAATACGGTCATTTTTTCACACTCCTATGCAATTATTCCCGCCGTCCGAAACACAAAAATCAGCACAGACAGTGTAAACGCCGACAGCACCGTCGTCAGCATCACATTTTTGCCGGAGACGTAGACATCGCCACCCATTTCTACAATCATTACATAGGCACCGACGGCGGATGGCACACCGTTTATCACCATTAGGATGGTAAGGTCGTTACCGCGAAAGCCCAGCAGCAGGGCCGCCGCGACGGTGGCGGCGGGCATGGCTATCACCTTTATCAGACTGGATGTTAAGGCAAATTTAAATCCGGCGTCAAAGCCCTTGTGGGACATGGCGGCACCCAGGCATATCAAGGCCAGGGGCACCGTTAGGACGGCGAGGCTGTTTAGGGTTTGCTCTGCAATAATCGGCAGGTTTATGCCAATTAATGAAATTGCAATGCCCAGCAGCGTGCCCACGATGGGCGGGTTTTTGATGATGCCCGTCAAGAGCGGGCCGATGCGCAGTTTTTGTTTGTTTTCATTATGTATGGTCAACAAAACAAGGGTTTGGATGTTGTAGATGGGTATGATGACTATCATGGCGGCGGCGGTTTTGGCGGCATCTTCCCCCAGCATGTTAAATAGCAACGGCAGAGCCACCATGGCCAAATTGCCACGGTGAGCACCGTTTACAAAGGCAGAGATAACGCCCGGGTGCCGCTTGCGCAGGGCTAGATGCGTCACAATCCATATGGCCGCAAATGTGACGATGGTCCACACGGCAACAAAGGCCATAAAGGCAGGGTCGAAAATCTCGCCCAGGTCGGCGTTGTAGATGCTGTTAAATAGCGTGGCAGGTATGCCAAAATAAAACACCAGCTTGTTGCCGCCTGCTAGGAAAGCACGGTCGATAAGCTTTGTTCGTTTTGCGATGTAGCCAATTGCCGCCAGGGCAACAAGGGGCATCACTATATTCAAACTGAAAATAATGTTTTCAAGCATGTCTCATTATATACCTTATTGACGGCATTTGCAAGCCCTGCTTGCGTTAAAAGATGACACACTATGTTAGTTTAAACCATAGTATAATAATAGTACAAACTATTTTGGGAGGAAATTGCATGAGAAAGATTTTTATTGATGCGGGACATAATTACAACGGATGGAACACGGGGGCCGTGGGCAATGGCATGAGAGAACAGGACATTACATTTGAGGTAGCAAAAGGGCTTTCGGAGATTTTGCAGCGGGCAGGTTTTGAGACGATGCTTTCGCGGCCGACGGCGCAAACAAATTTGGGACATGACAACAATAGCTCTGTAAATGCGCGCTGGCAGATGTCTAACGCATGGGGTGCCGATTATTTTATCAGCCTGCATGTTAATGCGGCAGGCGGCACGGGTGCAGAATCTTTTTATTGGGATGTTACAGCAGAGCAGCTTTCGCGCACGGTTTTGGATACATATTGCCGCAAGATGGGGCTGCGCAACCGCCGCAATGTGCCGACAAACCAGTGGGGCGTTATCCGCGAAACCCATTGCCCCGCCATTTTGTTTGAGCTTGCGTTTATTGATAGTCCGCTTACAAATCCCGATGTGGATATTTTGCGCAACAGGCGGCCAGAGATGGCGGCGGCGTTAGCGGCGGGTATTTTTGAGTATTTTGGAGTAACCTTAAATGACAATGATACAAACAGCAACATTAATGCCGAAACGCGCTTTAACAGCATAGACGAGCTGCCGGAATGGGCCGTGCCTACAATTGAAAAGCTGGTTGCGCACAGGCTTTTGCGCGGAAACGGCCAAGGGCTGGATTTGTCCATGGATATGGTGCGTATATTTGTTATATTGGACAGGACATTGATTTTTGACGAATAATGTGATACAATTAGCAAAAACGAGGTGGCACATATGACAAAAGTTGAGCTTAAAGTAGCCGGCATGACGTGCAAACACTGCGAATTGGCCGTCGTGAACGTGCTAAAAGACCTTGGAGCCGAGAATGTTTCGGCTAACAAGGACAATGGACAAGTTGTGGTGGAATATGATGCTGATGTGGTATCCGTAGAGGATATGAAGAAGGAAATTGCGGAAGCGGGATATGCAGTGATGTAAGTGACTATTCAACAATAACGCCTTGTAGGGGCGGCTTATAGCCGCCCCTACGGATGGCATATAGGCAATTTTGCTACAAGTCTATTGCTAGGGCAGTTATAGATGAACTATAGTACAGCTCAGGGCCGATAAACTATACATCACTCTGTCTTTTCTACAATGGGTATTTGCAGCTTGACAAATAAACGTAAGTGGGTTAGAATTTTCTCAGGATTATAACAAGGGCCTGGCACGTTTGCCTATAGCCGCCGCCGGACTTTTTCCGCACATGCTTACATAAAGCGAGGTATAACATATGAACATCACATCTCAGGGTTTACCAAAGAAGTTGTCAATTCAATATTTGTTTCATTTAAAGGCCCTTGAATACGCAAAAAAACATGTAAATACCGAGATAAGAAATTACAAATATGATATATGGCATCTGGGCGACGAAATTAGTAGCTTAGAGGCATCAATTGCCGCTGGGCCGTCCGTTGCAAAGCCGTCCATGTGGTATTTTCCTAGATGGTCTGGAAAGTGGTTTATATTTTTGATGTTGTCTGTAGCTGCGGCGGTTGTTATTTTAGATGACCCACTGTTACTTATGGCTTCTTGTGCGGCTTTGGCCGCAATTTCAATTATCGGGATTTGTATTTCTTACAGCAAGAATCAAAGGATTTTAAGGCATCATAATGAAGAAGTATGGCGAATTGATGAAGAAGTGAAGCAAAAGGAAGATTTTGGCGTCATTTTAGAAGAGGTCTCGCAAAAGCTGGGCGAAATGCAAAATATATTAAGCAACATAAAGATATCCAGAAGCGGGCTGTATTCGATAAATTACATACCTTATCAATACAGAAATTTGGAAGCGATTGGATTTTTCTATAGTCAGGTTAAATCGTCACCCATTACGTTAAAAGAGCTGATGCTGTTTGAGCCTCAGCGTGTTAACAATGGGTATGAAGATATTCCCAATTTTATCAAGATATTGGATGAGACATATTCATTTCCTACTGTTAATAAGGCCGAATTTTGGAGCTCTTGCGGTGCCTTGATGAGGGAAATTGAAAAATATTTAGCCATGGAAGGCGAACAGGGCTTAGAGCAAAGCATACAGGGGTTGATTCGAACCATTGAGAGCGGAGGGTTGGGCGTGAAATATGAAATTAAAGGTAATGTTGGCTCAATAGTTGAAAAGCAAGATGGCATTTTGCTGAATTATTTGCCCACAATTAAATCAGAGGTTGATCACGAAGTATTAGAGCGTTTTATCGAAGAGATAAAGCGTGAGATTGTTAATTGTAACGCGGAAAATCATCAAGAGACGTTAAGGAAAACTGAGGAATTAAAGCCAGAGCTGGCCCGTGAAGAATTTGAGTCAGATGAGGACTGGAAAGAGCGCACTGAAAGGCGCATCAGGGAAACTTTGGGAGATTTTGCAGATATCGCCTCTATCGCAAGTGCAATTGGCTTTTTCTTTGGCTAGATGCCCGCTATTTTATAAATTAGCTTTTCGGTAGCGGCTAGGCCAAGGCATGGGTCTGTGATGGACTGGCCGAAGGCTTGTGTCCCCTGCCCTGCTGCGCCGTCTTCAATATAGGATTCTATCATCAGGCCCTTCACAAGGGCTTTTATTATGGGGTTTTTACGGCGGCTTTCCAGCGCTGCCAGAGCGATATCGGGCTGTTTGGCATGATTTTTGCCGGAATTTGCGTGATTTACGTCAATTATGGCGGCGGTTTGGCCCATTTCGTACAGGGCCATCAGGTTTTCGGCGTGGAAATTGGACGCAGCGCCGCCGCGCAAAATGCCGTGGGCCAAAGGATTGCCCCGGGATTGCACGTAATGGCCGTTAAAAATAAAGTCGTGAGGGGCTTTTGCGGCAGCGATGGCGTTGGCCATGCTGTGCAGGTTGCCGGATATGGGGTTTTTCATGCCAACGGCGGCGGCGATGCCGCTTGCCAACAGACGATGCTCTTGATTTTCCACAGAGCGCGCGCCAATGGTGAAATAGCTGACGATGTCGTCAAAATAGGGTAAAGTGGCGGGATATAGAAGTTCGTCGGCGGTTGGCAGGCCTGCTTGCTCTTGCACGGCCAGATGCAGACGGCGGACAGCGGCGATACCGTCAGATTCGTGGATAAGGCCCATATAGCCCATAGAGGCTGTGCGAGGCTTCGCCGTAAAAACGCGCATGACAATGCAGAGATGCTCGCGCACCTCTTTAGCAATTTGGGCAAGCCTGTGGGCGTATTCTAACACGGCCACAGGGTCATCCGCAGAGCACGGCCCAACAATAAGCAAAAGTTTGTCGCTTTCGCCGTTGATAATATCCGCAATTTCCCTGTCCGCCGCTCCTTTTTGGCCTTTGATCTTCTCACTTGGCCCGGCTTCCTTTTTCAATTCGTCTACGCAAGGCAATTTCGCCAAAATTTCCATCATGTTTTGTCACCACTTGTAAATTCCCAATTGCGGTTCATATTTATTTTTTCTTTGGCAATAAAAGCATCGGCAAGGCTGATGTCCAGCGTGTTGGCAATCTCGCTAAGGACGATGACGACGTCAGCCATTTCTTCCGCCACGCTGAAATTATCGCTGCCTGCCTCTATAGACATCCCTTCGGTATTTTTACGTATGGCCTTGGCTAATTCGCCCACTTCTTCGCAAAGCAGTAGTAGTGAATTTTGCACAGGCTGTCCGCTAATGCCCCTAAGTTTTAGGACTTTTGCAACATAAGTCTGAATTTCTGTTAGCGAGGCATTGGGGCTAAGCTCTGCAAGTAGCCGCATTTGTTCTGTTTCCATATTAAACACCTGTCTCTCTATCGACTTTTAGCCGCGTTATAAGCCCAATGCCCAGCACCACCGTTGTTATTACAAGGGCAAGCCCAATCTCAAGCAGACGGCCAGCCAAGTGCAGTCCATTGAAAGCACCTGCTGTCTGTAAAGCAGAAAACCAGCTAATGGTGGGGGCTATGCTGTAATAGTAGATAACGCCCAGAATGCCCACATAGGACACGGCGAAAATGCCGTAATTAAGCCATTTCGATTGGGCGCGGCGCGCCATCCAGACGGCCGTGGCCGCCAGCACGCAGACGATGGCCGAAATTATCGTCCATTGTATAAGGCTTAACAATACTTGAAAAGGCGGCGGCGGAAAGGGCGAGCGGCCCCAACCCGTGAAGTAAAACACAAGGATACAGCCATAATATGTGATGTTGGCCATGGCCATTGTTAGAAGGCTTGCGGCAAGGCTTTTGCGCCAGCTGTGCCAGCCTATCCAGGCTGCTGTCAGCGCGCCCAGCAGATAGCCCACATGGGTGCCTATCACCGTCATGCCCGAAAATTGCGCGATGATGATGGGCATTTGTCCTATCATTATGGATGTGGCGCCCAAAAACACGCCCAAAATTTTACAGGTGTAAAGCCATCTGTATTTCTCTATATGTTTTGCCGTTGACTTCATATTCAAAGGGCTCTCCTTTTTTAAAGCCAAACTTCTCATACAGTGCAATTGCACCGTCATTAGCCACATTTGCGCTTGTATAAAGACGTTTTACGCCATGTTTATTAACAATCATTTCTATAAATTTCTCCAGGGCCCGGGCCCCAATTCCTTGGTTTTGATGGTCTTTATCAATCATAAACCTGCTCATGCACCAGCTTAAAAGTTCGTAATCAAAATCATACAAAATAAATCCAACCATCTTGTCATCTTTATAGATGCCTAGGGGGTAAATGTTAGGCTCGTAGGCGGCTTGCAATAAAGACCATGAATTTGAAGCAACAAAGTCTTCCTGATCTTTTCCCACTTTCAAATTAACACATTCTCCAAAATTTGTCTTATCAATTTCTCTAAATTCGATTTTCATATATGCTCCTAACTCCAGTATTTTCTATCCAGGGCACGATATTGTATGGCTTCCGAGATGTGGTTTGCGTTGATATTGGCCTCGCCAGCCAAATCTGCAATGGTGCGGGCCAGCTTTAAAATTTTGTGATATCCTCGGGCAGAAAGCCCCATAACGTCGTAGATTTTCTTCACGAGGGCCTTGCATTCGTCGTCCAGGCTGCAATATTTGTCAATTGCGCCGCCATGCAACGCCGCATTTAGGCTGAAGCCTTCGTCCGCGTAGCGCGCGGCCTGTATTTTCTGCGCCTCAGCCACTTCGGCCCGTATCTCTTGTGAAGTCTTCGTCTTTATTTCGACCTCAAAGTCCTTATAATTCACCCGGGATGCTTCTACGTGGATGTCAATGCGATCCAGCAGCGGCCCGGAAATTTTATCCAGATATCTGTTCACTTCGCGCTCGCTGCATTTGCATCTATCGCCCTCGCCAAAATAGCCGCAGGGGCAGGGATTCATCGACGCTACCAGCATAAAGCCGCAGGGGTACGTAATTGCGGCATTGGCGCGGGATATTGTCACCATCCGGTCTTCCATGGGCTGGCGCAGGGCCTCAAGCACATTGCGGGGAAATTCTGGCAGCTCGTCCAAAAACAGCACGCCGTGGTGTGCAAGACTTACCTCACCGGGCTTTGGAATGCGCCCACCGCCCACCAGGGCAGAATACGAAATGGTGTGATGCGGCGCGCGAAAAGGCCTTGTGCGTATCAGGGCGCCCTTGTCGGCAACCATCCCCGCCACGGAATATATTTTCGTAACGTCTATGCTTTCGTCAAAAGCAAGATTTGCCAAGATGCCCGGCAGGCGCCGCGCCATCATGGTTTTGCCGCTTCCCGGTGGGCCTATCAGCAAGATGTTATGACCCCCGGCGGCAGAAATTGTCAACGCGCGTTTTACATTTTCCTGGGCTTTTACATCGGCAAAGTCTAGCAAATCCTGGGCTTCATGGGCAGTCTGCGCTTCTTCGTCGCGCTTGTACAGGGGCAGAAGCCCGCCCTTGAAGTGCCCGATAAGGTCTTTCAGATTTTTCGGCGCGATAATTTTGGTGTTTTGCACAAGGGAAGCCTCTTCGGCGTTTTGGTGGGGCACTATGCAGGCAGAAACGCCTGTTTGCTCGGCAGAATACACCATGGGTAACACGCCGTGGGTGGGCCTGATATCACCGTCCAGGGACAGCTCGCCCGTCACAAAAACATCGCGCAGGGCGGCCGCAGGAATAACACCCATGCACGCCAAAATGCCCAACGCAATGGGCAAATCGTACGCAGGGCCTTCTTTGCGGATATCAGCGGGGGCCAAATTTACGGTGATGCGCTTTGGCGGCATCATAATGCCCACATTTCTGATGGCAGTGCGCACCCGCTCTCTGGATTCTTTTACAGCGGAATCCGGCAGGCCTACAATGTCAAAGGCCGGTATTCCGCCGGCCATGTCCACCTCAACCTCTATTATAATGCCCTCAACGCCCGAAAGCGCGCCGGATGTAACTTTTGCTACCAAAGGGTTTCCTCCTAGTTCTGTTGTATAGTTACAACCCTATCTTCTCCTCGCCAGGCGACATCAAATCCCATTATTTCGCTTATAAACCTAATAGGAACAAATGTTCTGCCATTTCGAATAATAGGTGCCACATCAATATAAACAGCCTCTCCGTTGACATACGTTTGGGTGCTGTTAATAAACAGCGCGATAGTTGTGTCATCGCTTATTATGTCAACCCTTTGCTCATAACCATCCCAATCAACATCAATGCCAAAGCTTTCCGAAATAAAGCGAATAGGAACGAGGGTTCTGTCTTCTTCAATAATAGGAACTATTTCATCATTTTCCTCATCAATTTGCGTCAAAATAGCATTGTTATTCGCCATTGGGTTGTCTATTTGCAAATTGATGAACCTGGTATCGTTCATATTGGTGTTTACAAGGGGGATTACATGCTGGTTTGCGCCGGATAATGGCCGCATAAATCCCCATAGGCCGCCCAATTCAACTGCCGCGATGCCTTCTGTGAAATTCCAGACATTATCGTAAATAATTGGCACGACAACATCGCCACTTCTGTTGATAAAGCCCCATTTGCCATTTCTGGAGACTGCTGCAAAATCCCCATAAAAACCGCGGGTATCATCAAAGGTGTTTTCAATGACCAAGTCTCCATCCATATTGACGAAACCAGCCTTACCATCTCTAGTAATTGTTATCATGTCGCTATTAAACCCGAATATCGTGTGGTTATCAAAAGGAACGACCAGCCTGCCTGTATTATCGAACGCGCCATGCAGCCCATCATCATTTCTCACAACCGCAAGCCCCGAGCGTGTTGAGGCCGCTTGAAATTCTATTGGGACAATTATATTTCCCCAAACATCAATAACGCCCCATCTGCCGTTTTGTAGAACAGGTGCAATGCCGTTATGAAAATCCGCAAAGCCCGTTGCCCAACCATGGTAATGTTCAACGTCATAAATCAAGTTAACGACAATTTCGCCTCTGTTGTTAACCAATCCCCATTTGCCGTCTCTGTGAATGCCACGTGTAACCGAATTACCACTTATTGCTTCCCATGGAGGCGTTTCGTTTGCGCTGCGAAGTTGAAAGTCAATGAACGGAGCTATGTAATCGTACTCGAAAGGGATAATGACATTGTTGTTAGCGTCAATTAGGCCCGCCCCACTGCCGACAACATGTACGCGGGCAAAACCCGGGCTAAAAGGAAAAAATGAAGTGTAGCGTCCACGCGACGGAATTAATACTTCGCCTGTGGTTCTGTCTTTAATATTGTCCTCATCGCGGCAAAAAAAGCTATTTGGGATAAACAGGTCCCAAGCCCAGTCAAAGCGGTTTGGGTCTGGATGATAAAGCGTCAAATTGCCGCCCGCCCCTACTATCCAAAGACGCTGACCACCGTAGCTGGTAGTGTCCATGGCTTTTAAAACGCCATCGTCAACCCCAAGCCATGCAAACTCCATAGGGACAACCAAATTACCGCTTCTGTCGATAAGACCCAGCAGCGGAAAATCTGCTAACTCACCATTAGGTAAAATTACAGGTTCGCCATAAGAAACAACCGCGAAACCATTGGCAAACGAGTTTACATGCGCATATCGTGGGGGCACAACCCATTCCCATAACATGTCAGTGCCTGCATCGCCTTCAGAGCCTAATGTGCTATAAGAGCCAAGGCCAGTGACGAGGATTACAGCCGCGAGAAAAGCGGCGAAAAATCTTGTTTTTCTCATTCTTTCATCCTCCTAAAAATCCACATCAATGCCCAATCCCGGCTTTTCAAGCATGGTTATCACGCCGTTTTCCAAACTAAAGCCGCCGCTAATGCCCTTGCCTTCAAACTGGCGGAAGCTGTCCAAATCTGCCTCGATGATGTTTCGTTGGGCCGCCACCAGGCTTGCGGATGCTGCGTTGCCGATGCGGGTTTCCATCATACAGCCCAGCATAACGGATATGCCGCAGGCCTCGCCAATGGCGTTGATGCGCAAGGCAGGATATATCCCGCCGGACTTCATCAGCTTTATGTTAAACATATCTACAGCCGCAGCCTTTGCCAGTTTCATGGCATCTTCGGGTGTGTGAAGGCTTTCATCCGCCCCCAGCGCAATTTTAACGTGCCTGCGTACATAGGCCAAGCCGTCAATATCCCAATGCTTCACGGGCTGTTCTACCATTTCAACGCCATATTGCTCGTAAGCGCTTATGGTTCTGATGGCTGCATTTGCGTCCCAGCCTTGGTTTGCGTCGGCCCGTAGGCGCACCTTGGGGCCAACGGCTTCGCGTATTTGCCTCATGGCCTCAATATCGGCCTCGGGGTCGATACCCGCCTTTATTTTCAGCACGCCAAAGCCCTCTTGCTTGTAAACAAGGGCTTCTTGGGCCATAGCCGCTGGCGTGTCGATGCTTACTGTCATATCTGTTGCAAAAGAATTTCTGTAGCCGCCAAGCAGCTTGTACAGCGGCATTTCAAGCTTTTTGCCCATGATGTCATGCAGGGCGATATCAATGCCCGCCTTAACGCAGGAATTGTTCGTGATGACTGCGCCCATAGTTTTATGAATTTTTTCCAGGGCGAAAGGGTTTTCGCCTATCAACGCAGACCGAAACAGCGGCAAGACAGCCGCTACGGTGTCAATGCTTTCGCCTGTAACCATAAAGGAAGGCTTGGCCTCGCCAAATCCCACGATGCCTTCGTCCGTTTCTACCTTAACAATCATCGTCTCGGCATGTGTAGATACGCCGGTGGCGATAACAAAAGGCTTATCAAGCTTAATGCTCAGCTTTTCCCATTTTATGTCGCTAATTCTCATTTTGGCCTCCTAAAAGTCCAGGTCGCTATGGGATGCCAAGCGAACCAGGACCAGGACCAGCTCTCCATCATCCTCTTTTTTATATACCAGTAGCCAATCAGGCGTTACATGGCATTCTCTATATCCTTTCCATTCTCCTTTAAGGGCATGATCGCGGCATTTTGCAGGAAGTGGCTCGTCATTAGCAAGATTTGTCACTACCCATTCAAGCAATTTCAGGTTTTTGCCTTGCTTTGCGGATTTACGAAGGCCTTTTCTAAATTGGGCCGTATGTATGACGTACCGAGGATTGTTATTCATCATCGTCATCACCCTCTAAGCAGTCAGCAAAAAGCCCCTCTATGTTGCTATATCGCTTCGCATTTGGGTCATTTATTAGTTGCTTCGCCTCTTCTAGTGCTTCCAAGGCTTCCGGGCTGCTGTAAAACGCATCATAAGCCCTTAATTCAAAGGGTATTGCCTGCTCTCGGATAGCTTGACGAAAAAACACATTGATGGCAGAGGACATGTTTAGTCCAATTTTGTTAAACAGGGCCTCGGCCTCGCGTTTTATATCCTCATCTATGCGTATTGTTAAATTTGTTTGTGCCATTGTAATTCCTCCTTATATAAACTGCATTGACATTGTAACACATATCATGTGCAATGTCAATGCAGTTTATATAAGGAAGATTATGTAATTAGGAGCAACCAGTGGTTGTGCCGCAGTTTATGCACACTTTGCACACACCGCTTTGCACCATTTTATCGCTGCCGCAGCTTGTGCAATTTTCGCCGTAGAGGATGTCAGAGTCGGTATAAGTCAGGCTTTCGGGCGAAATGTGTTTGGGGGCTATGCCGTCTGGCTTTATTTGGCAATTGTCATAATTTTCATAGGAGATGTCAATAACTTTGCTTATCAGGTCGGATACAGAGCTTACAGCACCAATGTACGGATGGCCTGAAACAAGGCCCGATGGCTCGTAAGATTGACGGCGGTTTATTTTGGCGATGCTTTCCGCCGGCACACCACTTTGTAAAGATATGGAAATAGAAGCAGAAAGGCTTCCAAGCATACCTTTCACTGTCGTGCCCTGCTCTCCGCAGAAGGCAAAAATCTCGCACAGATGCTTTTCGTCAGCTTTATATCCAAGATCTATCACATCATCTTCGCCATAGAAGGATGCCACAACAAACACATCATTTGTGCCTATTTTTGCTTCATGTACCTCGGCGTGCCTTATGCCCGTGGGTTTTTTGCGTTTGTTACCGTTTTTGATGGAAGGCGGCACGGTTGGCAGCTCCGCAGGGTTGTAGCCCTGGGCCTCTTTCATCATAATCTGGCCCACAAGATCAGAGATAGACGAGGCATTTTTCACGAAAGGATGGCCTTGCACAAGGCCGCTTGGCTCATAAATTTGCCCCGTATACATTTTGGCAATTTCTTCCGCCGGCATACCATGTTGAAGGGATTTTGAAATGCCGATGCCAATAGTTTCCAGAAGTCCCTTAGTGATAGACCCCTGGCGGCCAGAGACGATGAACACCTCGGCCAGTTGTCCGCAAAGCTCGCCATCTTCAGGGCCGTAGAAGGATGTGATGACATAAACTCGCGTGCCAAATTCTGTAAACAGGGCCTCATGTACCCGGGCTTTGCGTATGCCCCGGGGGCGCATCTTGCCGCCAAGGCCGTCAGTAACATTAAGGGGCTGGGTTTCCTTGCTGCCGTCGCGATAAAGGGCAACGGCCTTAACGCCCATCTCCCAGGATTCGCGATATATGTCCTTGATGTATTCGATAGTCGCCTGGCGGGGCAAATTAACGGTTTTACTGATGGCGCCCGTGATATGGGGCGTCAGCGCCGCAAGCATCTTCACATGGCTTTCAGGGCTAAGGAAGCGCTCGCCGGAGCCGCAGCGATTTGCGGTGTCAAAAACCCGCAGATGCTCTGGCCTGTGGCTGATATGCGGCGCGCCTTCAATTTTTCCGTCAACCATGCGGCCATTTTCGTCCGTGCGCATGATGTATTCGATGATGTCATTAACTTGCTTTTCGTCATAACCAAGCTTGGTTAAGCCTTGTCTTATCGCCAGGTTTTCCACCACCATGCTTCCGCCGCCTACAAGCTTCTTAAAAGCAACGTGGCTGAAAAAAGGCTCTGCGCTGGTAGAATCGCAATCCATGGCAAAGGCGATGGTACCCGTTGGGGCCAGCACACTTACCTGCGCATTGCGATATCCATGGGCGCGGCCCGCTTCAATGGCGGCTTCCCAGGTGTCGGCAAGGCAGTCCGAAAGGTTGCCCATGCCAATTGAGCGCAGCACCTCGTGGTTGATGGACACAGGGGTATAGGGCATCTCCTCAAAAGCCATGCCCGGCCCGCCAACACTTGCGGCGGCGGCATGGTTGCGTATAACACGCATCATGTGCGGGGCATTGATTTCATAGCATTCAAAAGCGCCAACCTTTTGTGCCATTTGCGCGGATGTGTGATAGGATTCACCTGTCATTATGCTGCACAGGGCAGCACCCAGATTGCGGGCGCGGTCAGAATCATAAGGCAGGCCCATGTGCATGAAAAGCGCGCCCAGGTTGGTTAGACCAATGCCCGTCGTCCGAAATTTATGGCTTTTGCGGGCGATGTCCGCCGTAGGAAACGCGCCCCAATGTATCGTAGCTTCCAAAACCATCTGTATCAGCTTGATGGCGTGGCAATAGCCCGCTACATCAAAGGTTTCGCTGTCCACATCGTAAAATTTCAATATATTTATGCTGGCCAGGTTGCAGGCCGTGTCGTCCAGGAAAAGGTATTCGCTGCAAGGATTGCTGCCGTTTATGCGGTTGTGTTTTGCGCCCACCTCGCCGTCTTCACCGGCTGGACAGGTGTGCCAGGCGTTTATCACATCGTCATATTGCACGCCGGGGTCGCCACAACGCCATGCGGAATTTGCAACGGCATCCCAAATTTCGTTTACGGAAATTTCGCTGTTTACGGCATCCGTCACACGGCCGCGGGTTTGCCAAACGGCACCCTCTTCGTCCAAAAGGCGCATAAAGCTGTCAGGCACACGCACGGAGTTGTTGGCGTTTTGGCCGCTAACGGTGTCGTATGCATCACCGTCAAAGCCAGTGTCATAGCCCATTTTGCCCAAGGCAGACACTTTGTCCTCTTCTTTAGATTTCCAATTTATGTAATCCATCACTTCGGGATGGTCAAGGTCAAGAATATTCATTTTTGCGGCGCGGCGGGTGGTGCCGCCGCTTTTTATGGCTCCTGCGTTGCGGTCGCTTACTTTAAGGAAGGAAAGCAGGCCCGAGGACTTGCCGCCGCCGGAAAGATATTCGCCCTTCGCGCGGATTTTGGACCAATTGCTGCCCACGCCGCTGCCATATTTAAACAGCAGCGTCTCCGTGGAAAGGTTGTCCATCAGCGATTTTGGCCCAAGCAGCGCGTCTTCCACACCAAGGATAAAGCAAGCGCTGCCTTGGGTGCGCTGATAGCTGTTAGGCGTTGTCAGCACCTTTTTCTTCTCAATGTCATAGTAAAAATGGCCATTTTTAGAGCCTTTTATTCCATAAGAATGAAACAGGCCCGTGTTGAAAAACTGAGGCGAATTTGGGGCGAAGCGCTGGTCAAGCATCATGTAGGCAAGCTCGTCATACACAATTTGCTTCTCAGCGTCGGAAATAAGGCTTTCATCCAGCATGGACAGCACCCAAAAACCTGCTAAACGATGCACAATTTGGCGCATGGATGTTTCACCCGGAAAAATAACCTTGCCGGCTTCGTCACGCACCTCTTTCACAAAATATTTCGTGGCGATAATATCCACGGCGTTTTGGCTGTAATGTGAGGGAAATTCAAGCCCTTGCATATTTGCAATGATGCCGCCGGTGGCATAATCTTTTAAAATAACGTCCACTTTTTTCCATTTAAATAATCCGTACACTGCTTGCGAAAAACCATCCACAATATCCATCGATATATCAGACATATTCTTCGCAAAAAACCTGCCTACCTCCAAGCCACCAACAGGCTTGTCCATTTTTACCGCCAAATTAACCATTTGAGCCATTTTATAATCGCCTCCGAGCATCAATTGAAGTTTTCCAGTAGAAATTTAATTATACCAAATTATTTTGCCAAATGAAACATAAATTTTAAAAAAATAAATAAAAAGTCCCGATGAAATCGGGGCAACAAAAGAGGCAAAAATGCCCTAAAAATCAGCATTTTGCATGGCTATCCCCCTATGCTCTGTAGAGTTGATACTGCAAGGATAAAGCAAGTCTTCCGGCTAAAGCTTCGGGCGCATATACCGCCTTCTCAAACCTTAGTTCAATGGCATTTGGCATACACTTAGCTAACACGGCAGCAGGACTGCTTGGGAATTTCACCCAATTCCTTATTAATGCGAGGCAACTTCATCCATATTCAGTTGTCGTATACATTGTAATTCAAATTCCCCGCCTTGTCAATACAAAAAATGAAAAAAATAATATGATTTTTTGTCCCCGAATATACTGAAATATCAAGCTTTGGAGGGATTTTATGCGCAGAATACACGCAAATCAAATAGACAAGGGCAAATTGCAATTTAACACAACACAAAACAACAGGGCACGGCCCGTGGTCGGTGCCAAAATTTCACTGTTTCAAACGGATGAAAGCGGAAATGAAAGGCAAATTGAGGAAATTGTTACTGATAATTCAGGCCAAACCACTGAAATAGAGCTGCCAGCTCCGCCGTTGGACTATTCCCTTCTCCCCGGCAGTCCCATGCCTTATTCGCAATACAATATAGTGGTAAATGCCGATGGCTTTGCGCCCCTTTCCGTTCGCGATATCCAAGTTTTGCCAAGCTCTCTCGCTTTGCAAAATTGCCCCTTGGAACCCGCAGAGATTTTCACGCAACAAGAGGCGGAAACCATCACGATAGACCACCACACCCTATATTACGAATATCCGCCAAAAAACCCCGAAGATGCCGTAAAACCTCTGCCGCCGCCAACGGGCTTTGTGGTGCTGGACCGGGTCGTTGTCCCCGAAACCATTGTCGTCCATGACGGCCCGCCTGATGCTAATGCCCCTAATTACTATATCCCCTTCCGCGATTATATAAAAAACGTCGCCTCGTCGGAAATTTATTCCACATGGCCCGATGCCGCTTTAAAGGCCAATATTCTTTGCATCTTGTCCTTTGTGCTTAACCGCGTCTTTACGGTAATGCTACCATAGAGAAGATTATAGCTTCGGGGCATGTTTTAGCAGATAATCTTCTGCCTCGACGCTCCATAGGCCGTTATGGCGCTCGCATATTTCCGCCAGCATCTTAAGCAGCGCATCGGTTTTACCTTTTTCAGCAAAATCAGCTATCGCGGTAAGAGGCATTGAAATTTCGTTGTAGATAAGTTTTTTAAATCCCGGTAGCTTTGGAAGGTCTTTTGTGGTTTGGGCCGCCGCGTCAAGGCCCCCGATATGGGACACAAGAAACGCGGGGTTAAGCTTGCCGGCTACAGCCATCTCCAAGGCTTCTGCCATATCGGCAGTGTTGCCGCCGGAAGTGCCGACGATGTGAGTGGCGTTATAATGCACATTGTAAAAGTTTAGGCTGGCGGAAAAGGCCGTGTCTTCCGGCCCTGCGAAGAAATTGAGGCATCCGTCGTAGGCCAGCAGCGCATCTGCCTGTTCTATTAATTTGGCCACAGGGGCAAAGACAAATGCATCGTCAAAACCGTGGCCTGCCGTTATTTCCATCATTTTATCCATAGCATCCGGCGTTTGCGTGTTTAGATACACAAGGTTGACGCCGTTTTTTGCGGCTTCGGCGCAGGTAAGCATGGCTTCTGCACCTGTCAGCCTTTCCTGGTTTATGTCCGTCACAACAAGCAGCTTCGGCTTTCTGTCACAATGGATGATATAGTCGATAAGTGCTAAGCCCATAGGGCCACAGCCCGCAAGCACGGCCATATTGCCGCCCTCTTTTATGCCCATGTCGTGGACATATTCGCCTTGGCGGGTGTGATAGTTGGCGTGTACAGCACCTATAACGCAGGAAAGAGGCTCTGTTAGCGAGCCATGGAAGAAACCGTCACCCTCGTACAAAAGCACACAGTTTTGGTCCAGATAGCATTTGGGGATAATGCCATATTGCGCATTGCCGCCAAGATATTTAAAAGAATAGCCCGCCGCATCATATGTGCCCTTCATGGCCGGTTGCAGTGTAAACTTGCGGCCGGCAGGATATTTATGGGCGACATTTTTTCCCGCTTCAATAATTTCGCCGCAAAATTCGTGGCCGATAATGATGGGATTTTCGGCGATGTCGTTTGGTACGCGCTTGTGGGCACTGCCTTGTTTCGCGGCTTTGTAAGAGGACATGCATATACTGTCCGAAACTATCTTTACAAGCAGTTCATCCGCGCCCGGTGCGGGAAGTTCTATTTCCTCAAGGCGCAAATCATCCACCCCATATAATCTTAATGCTTTTGTTTTCATGGCTTCATCTTCCTTTCGTGTTCTATTAATGCCCAGGCAGAGGCTATAAGATGCCTATATTCCGGCTTTTCAATGGCCTCGCATATAAAGGGCTGAAAAGGCGAATTTATGTCTTCGCCGGATATTTGCATAAGGCCGTGCTTTTCACACAGGGCCATTAGGCGCGCAAGCTGTGCCGCGGTGTTTCTGGATGGCATATAGGTAATGGCCTTAAATCCGGCATTTTTGAGGAAAGCCACAAGGTCATCCAAATAGGCATCTTCAAAATGCTGGGCTTTTTTGTCTCCTGTGACAGAATCAGTAACATCTCCAAGATATGCGTAGGCCGGTATCGCGCCCAAAACCTCGGCAAGCCTGATAAAATCTTGATATCCCAGCAGTTCTTCTTTGGCGTCTATATAAAAGCTTTCTACAAGATTTCCTTTCAGCGCAGCCAGCAAATAATAGCGATACCAGGTGCTTTCGGGGTTGTTTAGCTTTTCAAGAACGCTTCCGCTTGGATTAATGCCGAAGTTGTCCTTTAGGAGCTTCACGACACCGGGGCCGGGCTTTGCGGCATCCATTATTTTCTCCGCTAGGGCAAAAAGTATATGCCGCTCTGTTACGCTGCCTCCGTCATTGTGCTGTGATAGCGGCAGCACGTCTTTGTCAAAGTTGATATTGATACCCACCGTCTGCACAATGTTGCTTAGTTTCTCAGTCATTAGGCGGTTTCTCATATTTCTTGATTTGCGAAGGGGTGCCAAAAAATCCTCTGCAACATCTATTTTATCATGGGGTATCGCGTGCATGGCCAGATATCCCACAGAATTTTGGTCGGGATTGTTAATTCTTTTGCCCTCGAAGGCGGTGACTTTAAAGCTTGCCCTACATTCAAAACCCACTGTTACAGGCAAATTAATTATGCGCCCCGCCTCAATAAATTCTCTAAGGCCGCCAACGCTGTCGTGGTCCATTATGCCTGCCGTTGCAAGCCCCGCCTTCCAGGCCAGATACGCGGCCATTGCCGGAGAATATGGGGAAAATGAATATATCGTGTGGATGTGGTTATTCACATTTTCGCCGGATATGGGGCTTGCCAGTTC
>WQVI01000034.1 GCA_009781625.1 Defluviitaleaceae bacterium
AAAAATAAAGACTTCCCAATTGCTTGGAAAGCCTGTATTTGCTAGGATGCCCGAGAAGGGACTTGAACCCCCACATCCAAAGGATATCAGATTTTGAGTCTGACGCGTCTGCCAGTTCCGCCACTCGGGCATTTAACTATGTGATTTTATCATAGAATTTTTACTGTGTCAACTATTTTTGATAATGTTCCACGTGGAACATTTTTTATTTTGTCAAGATGTAGTGCATCTGATTGAAATGTTTGCTCAATTGTGGTGCGTGGATGGTTTTTTCGTGGTCAAAGGTGAAGCCACATTTTTCGATTACACGTTTGGATTGAGTATTTGTGTCAAAGTGGTTGCAGGTGATGATATCGACGTCCATATGCGCAAAGGCGAAGGCTATTACGGCCTGGGCGGCTTCGGGGGCTATGACATGCCCCCAATAGCTGGGGTGTAGAACAAAGCCAAGATCAATGGATGCCAGATGATTGTATCTTTTGTCTTGTGCTGCCCAGGAATCATGCATACCAAAAGAGCCGATGACCCTTTTGTCGGCAAGGTGATATATGGCGAGGCATTCGCGGCGAAACCAATCGCTGCGGAGAAATGAAAGGGCGGCACCTAGGCTTTCGTGGGCCTTCCAGCCGGCCATTTCGCCAACGGCGGGGATGGAGGCGTAGGCGAAAAAGTCCTCTAGGTCGCTGTCCATCCATGGGCGCAGGAGCAGGCGGGGCGTGGGGATTTGGATTGTTCTTACGTCAATTCTCACAAGATCACCCTTGGAATTTGTAATTGCCATACGGACTGAACGGACCAGTAAACTTTAATTCGGTACGTATTTTTTTAAACAAGAGCAACTCTGACATAAGCATACCGCATCCTGTTAATTGGTAACTTTGCATCGTTGGGTTAGTGGCCATTTTTTGTGGGAATAGTACACCTAAGCCAACCAATCTACTGCATCTATCGGACACTTGCATTGTCACAGAGATACCACCTAAGTCAAGACCGGTGTAGCGACCTTTAAGTAGCTGCGTGTTTTCATCATAATCGCTCTCAAAATTTCGGAAGATGTGTAGAAGCTGCCCACCGTCAGAATCCATCCACCTTTCTACAATCGAAAGCATATCGTTAAATGTTGCCCAATCTATGAGATCTGTTTTCCAGGCTATATACAAAGCAGAGACCATTTCTACCTTGTATTCGTAGTCCATTCTGTCAATGGCAATTACCAGTCGCTCTACAGCACCAGGCTGCCCAAGTTTTTTCTCTGATTTCTCAAGAAACTTTTTTAGCGCATCCTCGTCTTGATTTATGCCATTCATAAAAGAAATAATAAACCTTTCAATCTTCTTTATGAAAAACTCTTCACGCACGCCAATCAAGCCCCCATACAATGCCTTTATGTTTTGAGAAATTGCTATGACTTGGAATGTTGAATTATTTGCAATTTGTGTAAGTGAATTGCTAAGCAATTCACTAATCTGTGGTATAAGCTCCATTATTTCTCCTTTGCATATTGCGGGTATAGCCCACAATTGCGCTATATACAAAAATATCGCCTGAACGGAATCGAGCTGCTGGCACGATGTATATTTGATTATAGAGCGGGGCTGGAGATTTAGTCAAGATGAAATCTGGAAAAAATTCGTTGTTATATAAATTTTTGTGCGTGCAGAAGATAAAACGGATAAGAGAAGGAGATGCATATATGTGATGGACATTTATGTGAAACCAAAGAAAAAGGCTGCGATTGTGGGTAAGGAGCATGTTGTGGTGAAGGATGTTGCGGATGTGCTTGCAGCGACGGACATTCAAAAGCGGGTGGAGAATGTTAGGCTTTTGACGGTGGGCGGCAAAGATGGGGTGTATTTGTTGTCCATCATTGATGTGATGAAGGCTATTTCTGCGGCATTGCCCGGGCATAGCATAAATAATGTGGGAGAGATGGATACTGTGGTTAGCGTGAAGGCCGTGCCGCCTAAAAAAAGGGCGGTGGTGAAATGGCTGAAGGTGGCCTTGGTGTCTTTGATTTTGTTTACGGGGGCGTCTACGGCGATAATGACATTTCATACAGATTCGCAGATGGGAACGGTTTTTCAGCGATATCACAAGATTTTCTTTGGTGAAGAGGTGGAGAAGCCGTATATCATTAATGTCCCGTATTCTATTGGGTTGGCCGTTGGCATTGTGGTGTTTTTCAACCATTTTGGCGGCAAGAGGATGACGAAGGAACCGACGCCGATAGAGATAGAGATGGCCACATATGAAAAGGATGTAGAGGATGCTGTTATTGAAAGTTTGAGCCGACAAGAGGAGAAGGAAAAATGATTTTAAGGGGCATTTTGGCGGCTTTTGTGGGGATGGCCAGCGGTGCTGTGGTGTCAGGGGCGGTTTTTGCTTTTATTGCGGCTATTGGCGTGGTGCCGCGGTTGGCTAAACGCACGGCCACTGAGGAAAGCATTGTAATTTATGAAGAGGCCATTATATGGGGCGGCATTTTAGGAACCACCACCTTGCTTTTTGACTATAGCGTACTAATTATGCCTGCTATAATTGTAATTTTAAGCCTTTTAGCCGGCATATTTTTTGGGGTGCTGGCCATGTCTTTAGCTGAGACATTGGATGTATTGCCTATATTGGCCAAGCGCATTGCTGTAAAAGAGGGTGTGCAATATTTTATTTTGGCCATTGCATTAGGGAAGGCTGCGGGGTCTTTATTATATTTTATTGTGGCGGGATTTCATACGCCCGGCGGTTGATTTTAGGAGGAGAGCATGAACGTATCAAAAAAGGAATACGAAGTGATGGTGAAAAAAGCATCGCCCAACAGCCGGCTTGCGGCGAACTGTGCCAGGGCATTTGTTGTGGGCGGGGCAATTTGCGCATTTGGGCAGATGCTGTACGCGATATTTGGGGCCTTGGGGGCAAGCCGTGATATGCAGGGGATGTTGGTGGCTGTGACACTGATATTTTTAGCGGCCTTGGTTACGGGCCTTGGTAAATATGATGACCTGGTAAAATTTGCGGGAGCTGGCGCATCTGTGCCTATTACGGGCTTTGCTAATGCCGTTGCGGCGCCTGCCATAGAGTTTAAAAAAGAGGGCTATATAATGGGCGTTGGTGCCAAAATGTTTTTGATAGCGGGGCCGGTAATTGTTTATGGCACGTTGGCATCGATGGTTGTTGGATTGATATATTATTTCGTGAGGTGAGGGGCTATGCTGAAGCGATATGGTGGACAAACGGTGCTTTTTACTAAGCCTGTGGGAATAATGGCGGCGGCCAGCGTTGTGGGGCCGAAAGAGGGCGAAGGGCCCCTTGGGACGCAATTTGACCGTGTGGAAAAAGACCCTATGTTTGGGGCGGAAAGCTGGGAGAAGGCGGAAAGCGAGTTTGTTAAGACGGCGGCAGATGTGGCTGTGAAGAAATCGGGCGCTGTTATGGACGACTTTGAATATATAATTGCGGGGGACTTGCTTAACCAAAGCACGGGCAGTATTTTTGGTCTGCGGGATACGAAGCGGCCGTATTTAGGGATTTTTGGGGCATGTTCTGCCATGGGTGAGGGCATGTCGTTAGGGGCAATGCTGGTTGACGGCGGTTTTGCATCCAAGGTGCTGTGCTTAGCGTCCAGCCATTTTTGCTCGGCAGAAAAGCAATTTCGCTTTCCATTGGAATTTGGAGCACAAAGGCCGCAAACGTCAACATGGACGGTGACGGGGGCTGCGGCGGTTGCACTGGGCAGTATTGCATCGGGGCCGGCTGTAATGGGTTGCACGACTGGCAAGATGGTGGACATGGGCGTGAAGGATGCGCATAATATGGGTGCGGCCATGGCCGGGGCAGCAGCGGATACCATAGCGGCGCATTTTGTAGACACGGGACGAAGCCCTGATTATTACGATGCGATAATTACAGGGGATTTGGGGTATGTTGGGCAAGAACTTCTTTTGCAGCTGATGAAGAAAAAGGGGCATGACATTACCCATAAACATAGGGATTGTGGCATAGAGATTTTTGATAAGGATACGCAGGATACACATAGCGGCGGAAGCGGCTGTGCGTGCTCTGGGGTGGTGTTTGCGGCGCATTTTTTAGAGAAGATAAAGCGCGGCGATATCAATAAAGTTTTGTTTGTGCCTACGGGGGCGCTGATGTCGCCGACGAGCGTGCAGCAGGGGGAAAGCATACCTGGAATTGCACATGGGGTAGTTATTGAGAATGTGTAGGGCGGGAATGTCGGGTAAACCCGACTAAAGATTCCGACTGAAAGTCGGTCTGTGGCTTCCAGCCGTTACTTTTAGTCGGGTTTACCCGACACACAGGAATGGAGATGATACAATGGATTATATATGGGCATTTCTAATAGGCGGCGCTATCTGCGTTGTGGGTCAGATATTGATAGACAAAACCAAGCTAACTTCCGCGCGTATTTTGGTGTTTTTTGTGGTGGCTGGCGTGTTTTTAGGAGGTATAGGGCTTTATCCGCGCCTGGTGGAATTTGCGGGCGCAGGTGCTTCTGTGCCAATACTTGGCTTTGGGAACCATTTGGCCAGGGGCGTCATGGAAGAAATAAATAGCATGGGCTTTATCGGCATATTGACAGGCGGCATAAAGGCTGCTGCTGCGGGGATAATGGCGGCGGTACTATTTTCTTTTTTGGCAGCATTGGTGTTTGAACCTAAAGCTAAGTAAAAAAACAGGCAGGCATAAAAATTCATGCCTGCCTGTTATGTAAAAAGCTAATTTGTTGCGAAAAGTTAAATCATCATAACTGCGCAAGCACCAAGGGCGATGAAAAGAATTGCCAATACTACGCCGGCAATTACGCCTATTATTGCACCTTTGCCGCAAGATTTTGCTTTAAGCGGCTGTGAATCTTTCCACACGAAATACAGGATAAGCCCTACAACAGGGAAAAAGATGCTTAACACCATAAAGCCTACTGATGGCCCATCTTGCACATTTGGATTGTTGTTCATGAATAAAACCCTCCTAAAAAATTATATGTCAAAAACAAGTATACCAAATTTTAAAAGTATGTCAATATAAAATTCTGCCAAGGGATTGTTTTTTTAAAATAAATGCGTCAATAAAAAATATCTTGACTATATTGGCTTAACATGGTAGAATATCTTTTGTCGCTGGTATAGCTCAGTAGGTAGAGCGCTTCCTTGGTAAGGAAGAGGTTCCCGGGTTCGAATCCCGGTATCAGCTTTCGCCCCAAAAGTCGGTCTTTTGGGGTAATTTTGTATATATCGTTGTTTTTAACAACTACATGAAAGCGAGGTTGTAGGCATGGGAAAAATTAATATGGATGATGATTATATCGCAAAGGCGCGGCATTCTATGGCGCATGTGCTGGCGAAGGCGGTGTGTCAGCTTTTTGATGATGTGAAGCTGGCCATTGGGCCGCCTATTGAAAACGGCTTTTATTATGATTTTGACCTGCCGCATACCATACGCGAAGAGGATTTTGCTGCGATAGAGCAAAGAATGACGGAAATAATGAATAATAACGAGGATTATACCTTCCGTAGATTGGATAATGCCGAGGAAATTTTGGTGGGCGAGCCTTATAAGCTTGAGCTTGTAAAGGAAATTAGAGAAGCGGGCGAAGAAGTTACGGCATATGACCTTGGCGAGGGATTTTTCGACCTTTGCGCCGGGCCTCATGTGGAAAATACCCGCGAGCTTCGCAATTGGGGCTTTAAAATTGCGTCTGTTGCGGGGGCTTATTGGCGCGGCAGCAGTGATAACGCTATGTTACAGCGGGTTTATGTCCATGCCTTCCCGACCCGCCAAGAATTAAAAAAGCATCTGCAATTTTTGGAAGAGGCTAAAAAGCGCGACCATAGGGTGCTTGGGCCGCAGCTGGATTTAATGTTTTTTGATGAAACTGCGCCCGGTATGCCATATTGGCTGCCGAAGGGCTGGAAGCTATACAACACGCTGATGGATTTTACCAGAAGAGTGCATGAGCAAAGAGGCTATCAGGAAATTGCGGGGCCGCAGCTTAACCACCGTACCCTTTGGGAAACATCAGGGCATTGGGAGCATTATCATGACGATATGTTTACAATTGATGTTGGTAACGAGCAATATTATGCCCTAAAGCCAATGAACTGCCCTAACGCCATGATAGCTTTTGGGCGCACAAACCGTAGTTATAGAGAATTGCCCTTGCGATATATGGAAACAAGCCTGTTGCACCGTAAAGAGGCCAGTGGCACCTTGCACGGCTTGTTGCGTGTGCAAACATTTAGGCAGGATGACGCGCATACATTTATAACAGAGGAGCAAATCCACAATGAGATAAATGAGATTTTGGATTTGACGAATTATCTTTACGGTGTGTTTGGTCTTACGGTTATGGCATACCTTTCCACGAGGCCCGAAGAGGGATATTTGGGGGAGATAGAGCAATGGAATCACGCGGAAGAGCAGCTGAAAAGGGTGCTGGATGACCGTTTTGCGGGCAACTATCAAATTAACGAAGGCGACGGCGCGTTTTATGGGCCAAAAATTGACCTAAAGGTTAAGGATGTGCTAAATAGGGAATGGCAATTGGGCACGATACAGCTTGACTTCCAATTGGCGGCGCGTTTTGGGCTGCATTATACCGATAGTGATGGCAAACAAAAAGCGCCTGTGGTGATACATCGCGCGCTGTTTGGCTCGCTGGAACGCTTCATCGGCATTTTGATAGAGCATTTTGCGGGCAAATTCCCGTTTTGGCTGTCACCTGTGCAAATTGGTGTGGTGCCTGTGCATACCGACCATGAAGAATATTCTCATAAAGTTACACAGATGTTGCGTGATGCGGGATATCGCACGAATATAGATACCTCCGACGGCACAATGGGCAATAAAATAAAATCCTTCCGCCATGAGATGATGCCGTATATTATTATTATTGGCGAAAAAGAGATGGAAGGCGGTACGATTTCTCTGCGTACGCGAAGCGGCGTGCAGATAAATGAAATACCTCTGCACAGCTTTATGGAAATTTGTAAGAAAATGGAGACCGAGCATTTGATAGAGCTTATTGAAGAGATATAAAAACCTTTCGAGAGGCGGGTGGTAAATATCAAAAAAGTGGTTATGACAATCACGATAAGTAGGATTTTTGGGGCGTTTTGGTTGTTGTTTATAACACCTTTGTCTGCTTTGTTTTATGTAGTGTATGCGGCGTGTGTTGTAAGTGATATGGTGGACGGCCCTATCGCTAGGAAAGCAAAGGTGACAAGCAACCTTGGCGCGCTGCTGGATAGTGCGGCGGACTTTCTCTTTGCTATCATAGTGCTAATTATCTTTATACCCATACTTGCCTTAGAAACCTGGATGGTATATTTGATAGCCATAGTGCTGGCAACCCGCGCCATCGGTTTTGGCATAGGCTTTATAAAATATCGCACCTTCACTTTTTTGCATACGTATGCTAACAAAGGCGCAGGGGTGTTGCTGGCCTTCTTCCCTATTTTTTATGGGACATTAGGGCTGGCTGTAACAATTATTATCCTTTTTATCGCGGCTATATTATCGGCACTTGAAGAATTAATTATTACCATACGCTCTAAAGAGCTAAACAGAAATATAACCAGCATGTTTGCTGCAAGTTAATTTTTTACAAAGACAACATTGCGCTTGGCCGATGCCTATCAGCCAAATATAACCCAACAGAACCGCCTACATCAATTTTATTGGCCAACAAGATGTCTTTAACCGTCTCGTAGGCTAGGATGGGGCGGTTATTTTCTTGGCTTAAATGGCCAAGGAAGATGTGTTTGGTTTTGGTGGAAAAAGTGTCCGCAAGGAAACGACCGCATGAGACATTGGAGAGATGGCCGGTGTTGCTTAGTATCCTGCGCTTTAGATGCGCGGGGTATGAGCCATTTGTAAGCATTTGCAAATCGTGATTGCTTTCTATCAAGATGACATCAGCTTCGTGGATATTTTTTGCGACATTATCGTTGATGTGCCCTAGGTCGGTGGCTATGGCTATTTTATGACAGATCGTTTTGATTGTGTAACCAACAGGTTGGCTTGCATCATGGGGGATGTCAAATGGTACAACTTCCATATCATCCATGACGATGGGCGTGTCGGGTGTTACGAAAAGCTTGTTATGGTCAGCAATTTTGCCGATTACATCAAAATGGGCAAAATAATCCCAGGTGCCTGCCGTGGCGTAAATGGGTAGGTTATAGCGGCGTGAAAGTACGCCGACACCTTTGATATGGTCGGTATGTTCGTGGGTAACAAAAATGGCGTCAATTTCAGCGCAATTGATGCCGTTGCTGCGAAGGCCGGCCTCTATGGTTTTGCCCGAAAGGCCCGCATCTATAAGGATTTTTGTACTATGGGTTGACACAAAAACACTATTGCCGCTGGAGCCGCTGGCAATAGTGCAGAAATTTATGGACATGTGTGTACCTCTTTCGTTGGGGGTGCGATGTCGGCTTTAGTTGGCATTCCTATTCAAGCCTCTACAACCGTAGGCAATTCATTTGTAGTCACACGTTGTATATTCGCCCCAAGAGACGATAGCTTATATTCTAAATCTTGATATCCACGGTCTATGTAATGCACATTAGAAATTTTGGTTATGCCTGTAGCGGCCAGTGCGGCCACCACAAGAGATGCGCCTGCCCGAAGGTCTGTTGCGATAACTTCTGTACCTGTAAGGCGCGCAGGGCCTTCCACCACAGCCATCCTGCCATCAATTTTAATTTTCACGCCAAGGCGCATAAGTTGGTCCACATATTGAAAGCGATTTGGGAAAACAGACTCTGTCACAAAGGAGGTGCCTTTGGCACATGCTAAAAGGGCCGTCATTTGCGGTTGCAAATCTGTTGGAAAGCCTGGATAGTACAATGTTTTTACATTAGCCGCTTCCAAATTGCCACTGGATTTTACCCTAATCCAGTCATCACCGCTTTGGGTTTCGCAACCCATTTCAGACAGCTTGGCGGTAAGAGATTCCATATGCTTTGGAATGACATTGCAAACAGTGACATCGCCGCCGGTTATTGCCGAAGCTATCATATATGTACCTGTTTCAATTTGGTCTGGAATGATGGCGTAAGAACAGCCCTTGAGGCTGTCAACGCCTGTTATGCGTATAATATCCGTGCCGGCACCCTTTATGTTAGCACCACACATATTAAGGAAGTTTGCGCAATCTACAATATGAGGCTCTCTGGCGGCATTTTCTATGGTTGTGGTGCCTTCGGCATAAACGGCGGCCATCATGATGTTGATGGTAGCCCCCACTGATGCCATATCCAGATATACATTGCTGCCTATCAGCTTATCAGCTTTCACCTTTACCGTGCCATGCTCTATAACAACCGTAGCGCCCAAAGCCTCAAAGCCTTTTATGTGTTGGTCTATCGGACGCTGTCCAAAATTGCAGCCGCCGGGCAAGGGCACTTGCGCATAGCCCAAACGCCCCAAAAGCGCACCTAAAAGATAATAAGAAGCGCGCATATCTTTAAGAATTTCCTGAGAAACAAGCATGGGGTTTACGTTACGGGCATCTATCCGCAAGGTAGATTTATCAAGCAGCTTGCATTTTACCCCCATTTTTTTCAGGGCTAATACAAAATTTGAAACATCTTCTATGTTAGGTAAATTTTCAATTGTGCAAACGCCCTCAGAGGCGAGCGTGGCGGGTATTATAGCCACTGCGGCATTTTTTGCGCCGCTTATGTACACTTTGCCAGACAAGGGTTTTTGCCCAACTATAACAAAATGCTCCATCAAAAAACACATCCTTTGGTTTTCGAATAAAGGTATCGCTACATTATAACACAAACTAATTTTTTATACAATAAAAATTTCACAAACATATCGAAAACCGTGGACAACAATAAAAAAGCCCACATAAGCGTGGACTTTGCAGGGATGAGCTATCATGAGACCATTTCTTTTTTTGATATCATTTCGTCGAGGGTTTCGCAAAGTGAGTAGGGAACAACGCGCCTGTCTTCCAATTGGTCAATGATTTTTAAAATCTCTTCGGCATCTTCAGTAAGCGAGCCACTGTCCATTTCTTCTATCAAGCGGCCATCCAAATGCTTTTCAACGAAGACGCCATAGAAATTTAAGGCATCGTCCTCTCCTTGAGTTGTGGTCTTAAAATACTTCAATTCAAAGCCGTCTGTACTTGTTGACACTACATACTCCTTCAAATGGCTCCTCTCCCTTCTCATATTGGCCTCAGCCATGCGTAGGGACCCCCCAGCATCATTACTAGGAAATCATTTACATTTATGCATATGATAGCACACGATGTAAAAATTTACAATGACAAAAATTGTCCGAAAAAAACTTTTTTTCGGACAATTTTTGTCATTGTTATCTCAGCATAATAATGGTATAATGTTTAAACCGTCGTAAAAAACGACAAGTTGTATAAAAAATAATACATTATAGGGGGTATTTTTATGAAGAAACAAAAGCGTTTTGCCGTGGGAATAATGGCGTTTATAATGACACTGACAATTATGACGTCTGCTGTTGGGGCTGCTCTTGCCTATGATTATCCATGTGAAAAGCCCTTGGATTCTATAATACCTACCGGTGGCGGTGACTGGCCGCCTGCTTACCCTTGGGATTAATTTAAGAAAAACAATCTGTTATGCCGAGTTCCTCGGCATATTTTTTTATCAAAATTCCTGCTTCGTTATCCCCTATAGCATATGCGCTATGATAAGCCCTAATAAAATAGGCTTTATAAACACTCTCTTCCTCTTCCATTTTATGGTAACACTTTGCTATGTTGCATAATATTCGCGGTATCAAACGCATATTATTGTGTTCGATACACATTTCACGAGCCATATTGTTATATTTAAGTGCCTCTTTGAGCCTTCCTGATTTTTTAAGTAAGTTTGATAAATTAAACAGCATAGGCGGTAAAAGAGTGCCCCTGTCTTCTGCGGATGTATTAGCATTTTCCCTACCTTCAATCATGGCTTCATAGAGGATAATAGCACGATCCGACTGACCCATTTGGCACAGCCTGGTTGCTAAAGCAATTAGGAGAAATATTTCGTTGTATGTCAAGCGATATTTGGATAGCTTGCTTTCATCAAAATCTTTTTTTGACATTTTAATGGCTTCAAGCAAGCCCTTTAATGCATCTTCGTGAGACATTTCTTTGCTTGTAAAAATATCGACAAAAGTAACAAATTGAAGTATGAAAGGATGTTTAGAAGGCAAACCTTCCCCAAGCTTAGCCAACATTTCTCTTGCTTCCTTATGTTTGCCTATGCGAAGAAGCCTTTTTATCTCCCTGTATGCGGCATAGTCGCCATATTCCTTTGATTCTAGATACAGTATCCACCAGTCTTCAGTAAACTTTCCTGCCACTTCCATTAAAGCTAAAAATTCCCACAAGCGTATCTCTCTTGTCCCGTTTTCAATTCGAGAATAAGTGCGAGGCTCCATATGCAAAGCCTCTGCCATTTCCTTTTGGCTTATCCCTGACCCCTCTCTTAACAACTTGATGATTTCATTGTTGGTAGCTCTCAAAACAATTCACCCCTTTTGTGGCAACGCTTTAGCGTGATTAGCTGTTGCATACATTATACAGCAGAATACTACAGCAAGGCAATAGCAAAATCGACACTGATTGCCAAATTTAATTCTTTTGTAATAGTTGTAAGCCATACGTCACACTTGCCCATAAAATCAGTGACATTCGATAATTAAACATACAGTGTATGTTAAATAGAGACCAGCTTTGCATATCTAAATTTTTCAAGTTTAATGCCTATAAAGCAAAAAGGCGATAAAATAAACCTTTTTGCCAATATCTCAAGAAAGTCCTTGACGGGGGGACAAATTTCTCATATAATAGATTCATCTGACCATTAACGGCTGTAGTTTTTTTATTAAGTTAAATTACCATAGCACGGTTAATAACAAAGCAAGGAGGTGCATTTATTATGAAGATGACATTCCAGCCTAAAAGGCGCCAGCGCTCTAAAGTTCATGGTTTTCGCGCAAGAATGGCTACCAAAAACGGCAGAAATGTAATTGCAAGACGCCGCAAAAGAGGCAGAAAGGTTTTAACTGCATAATTTCGTAAGAGAGGCCCTGATAATTGGTACTTACTAATGTTTTAAAAAAAAATAAAGATTTTCAGCATGTGTACAAAAAGGGTAAATCCCTGGCAAACAAGCATATTGTGATATTTGTGCTGAAAAACAGAGAAAACACCAATCGTTTGGGCATATCTGCAAGCAAAAAAGTGGGTGGGGCGGTTGTGCGTAACAAGCAACGCCGCCGCCTTAAAGAAGCCTATAGGGCACTGGAAACTTGGGTTTTGCCGGGCCACGATATCGTTATTTTGCCCAGGGTGGGTATTGTAGACATAAGCTTTACAGAAATGATATCTAACCTACGGCATTTGTTGCGCAAGCATGGCATATGGAGGCAGCATGGCTAAAGCCCTTTTGCTTTTGATAGTTTTTTACCGAAAGGGCATATCCCCATATTTAAAGCCGCGTTGCCGTTACAGCCCTACATGCTCTCAATATGCCTACGAGGCCATAAAAATTCATGGTGCAATTTTGGGCATATTGCTGGCGGCTTTCCGTATTTTGCGCTGCAATCCTTTCAGCCGCGGTGGCTACGACCCGCCACCGCCTAAACATTTCTACAAAATGGGTTTGTGGTAGACGATGTTTCACGTGGAGCATTGTATTTTCTGCATTATTACTAAGGAGGAAGCTTTTTGACACAGTTTTTTTTGCAAGATGGCATAATATTTCTTAATCAGGTGATATCTGCCCCCCCTGGCATTATAGTTGGGCCAATTTCTGCCGTCTTAGGCATGATAATTGACTTTATTTTCGGCGTGGTTTCAGCAATTACGCCTGCGGGTGCTTTGGGCATTTCCATTATTATCATGACCATCATAGTAAGGACTGCATTGCTGCCTACCGCCTTTAAAATGCAGAGAAACATGATGAAAACCAGAGAAATGAAGCCAGAAATGGACAAAATACGAGATAAGTATGGCGATACGAAAGACCCTGAAATGAGACGCAAAATGCAGGCTGAGATGCAGGCGTTACAGTCCAAACACGGGGTTAATATGTTGGCCAGTTGTTTGCCAATGTTGATAACATGGCCTCTGTTTATGGGACTTTTCGTTGTTTTGGGCCAAGCCTTTATGTTTATTGGCAGCGTTGGTGATGCATATTCGGCCTTGTCTTCTGTTTTTATTGCCCAAGGCGATGATTTTCTTCGGGATGTTATCATGCCTATAGTGCAGCCTACGGTGCCTTCGGGCATGGATATAAACCTACACGTAGTTGAAGACATGAACAGAGCCATCCACGTGTTTAGTGTAGAAAATTGGCAGACCATTTTCGCACATTTTAGTGGAGAACAATTGGCAAACATTCAACATTTGTATAACGAAAAAATATCTATACAAAGCTTCCTTGGCCTAAACCTTGTAGAGCCGGCAGGGCTTGCATGGCCAGGCATTATATTGCCTATCCTGTCAGCCGGAACAATGTTTTTAGCGCAATTTTTGATGGCGAGAAGCAACCCTGCCACAGACGCACAGCAGCAAAACATGCAAAAGGTTACGATGATAATATTTCCTTTGATGTTTGGTTTCTTTACAATAAATGCTGCGGCTGGTGTGGGACTATACTGGGTTATGCTTAATGTGTACATGATTGTTCAGCATTATTTCATTAACAGATATTATCTGAAGAAAGACGGACTGTTAGAATCGAAAAAGGCCTAGGGCCTACTGCTACGTATTGTAAGGAGGTTATCATTTGGATTTCATCGAAAAATCAGGAAAAACTGTGGAAATAGCAGTGGAAGAGGCTTTAAAAGCCCTTTCAGTATCTCGGGATGAAGCAGATGTTACTATTATAGATGCCGGCGCAAAAGGATTTATGGGGCTGGGCGCGAAGCCTGCCCGGGTTAGGGCGTCATTAAAGCATAATCCTGAGCGAATTGCAGAAGCTTTCATAAAAGAGATGGGCATGGCCATGGGCATCCTTATTGGCGTAAAGTCTGCCCTATCGGAAAAGCAGCTTGATATAACGCTGACAGGGGATAACATGGGCATCTTGATTGGTAAAAGAGGCCAGACATTGGATGCCATCCAATATCTTGTTAGCCTTGCTGTCAATAAAGGCACAGCACCATATCTCAATGTGGTAATTGATTCTGAAAATTACAGAAAGAGACGCAAGGAGATTTTAGAGCATCTTGCACATAACTTAGCAAAAAAGGTTAGGGCGACAAGAAAACCTGTTACCCTAGAGCCCATGAATACATTTGAAAGACGTATCATACATTCTGCATTGCAGGGCGATAGGCAAGTGGCTACCTACAGCGAAGGGGCAGACCCCTTTCGCAACATAGTTATAACGCCTAAGCGATCACAAAATCATTAAAACTTGCATCCCCTGTTGATTATCAACAGGGGTTTTCAAAAGGGTGAAGTGTCGTCTAAAATATACAATGAATTTTGACTGAAGTCGAGACACCCGGCGAGTTTATACTAATCTCAATTTAAAACATAGACTGACTGCGCTTCCGCCAAAGCCGCACGCTTGGAGCGTTGCGTGCGTTTTGGCTCCAGCTTGTCACTCTATGTTTTAAATTGAGATTAGTATAAGTCGCAATCTTTAGCCGGCTTTAGCCGGCATTACAGCTAAAGAGGTATGCACATGGAAGACACAATTGTTGGCATCTCTGCGCCTGTTGGTGGCCCTATTTCCATTATTAGGATGAGTGGGCATGATGGCCTGTCAATACTGAAAAAAATATTTACATGGAAGGACAAACAGAATCCCAAAAGTCACAGGATTTATCACGGGTGGGTTGTCTATGAAGGTGAAAAGGTAGATGAAGTTTTGGTTTCGGTTATGCTTGCGCCTAAGACATTTACACGCGAAGATGTTGTGGAGATAAATTGTCATGGCGGTGCATTGGTTGCACAAAAAATACTGTTATTGCTGGTGAAGCACGGCGCAAGATTGGCAGAACCAGGCGAATTTACCAAAAGGGCCTTTCTTAATGGCCGCATAGACCTCTCGCAGGCTGAAGCTGTTATGGATATTATCAACGCTAAGTCTGACCTTTCGCATAAATCTGCCTTAAATCAACTACAGGGCCGCCTTGGGCTGCTGCTTAACGCCTCTTGTGAGGCCTTATTAGTGCTTTTGGCGCGCATTGAAATGGCGATAGATTATCCAGAGCACGAAGAAGCTGACATAATGGCCCACGAAATTAAGCTCAAACTCGTAGATATTTTGGCCGATTTGGAAAGGTTGCTGGCCTCTGCAAACTCCGGCAAAATTATACGTGAGGGCATAAAAACAGCCATAATAGGCGAGCCAAATGTAGGAAAATCCTCACTGCTTAATGCGCTGGCGGGAGAAGACAGGGCCATTGTAACCCACGTACCGGGCACCACCCGGGATGTGTTGCGTGAAGCCATTAAAGCTGGTGATGTCTTTTTGGAGATTTCTGATACGGCGGGCATAAGGGATACTGATGATGTGGTGGAAAGCGAAGGTGTTGTCAGGTCTTTTAAGGAGAGCCAGCGGGCGGATTTGGTACTACTGGTTTTTGATGGTTCTAAGGCTGTTACACAAGAACAAATATCAAAATTTCAGCACGAGGGATGGGAAAAGGTTCTTGTGATAGTTAACAAATCTGATCTGCCCAGTAAGGTGGACAAAGACCTTTTGAAAAACACCTTTGGCGAAGCATCAGTCATTGAAATTTCAGCGAAAAATTATATTGGCATTGACGCGCTTTGTCACAAAATACAAAACATGTTTTTGAAAGGCGAAATTGAATATGGCGGCGACTTAGTGACAAATGCCAGGCATATTTCGTTGATAAGTAATGCAAAGGATAGCCTTGTTAATGCTATGAGCGCAATTGGCGACGGTTTACACATAGACTTTATAGCAATTGACATACAGGCGGCTTATGCCACCCTTGGCGAAATTACAGGAATTGTTGTTACAGATGAATTAATTGACAAGATTTTTTCAGAATTTTGTCTTGGGAAATAATGGAGTTTTTATGAAAAAAATTAGGGAAATTGTATATACGGCTGAAGCGGTTGACGTGATAGTGATTGGCGGCGGTCATGCGGGTTGTGAGGCAGCCCTGGCAGCGGCCAGAATGGGCTGCGCCGTTAGTTTGCTTGCTATAAATTTAGATTCTATTGCCATGATGCCCTGCAACCCCAATATCGGGGGCACATCCAAGGGGCATTTGGTACGCGAAATTGATGCGCTAGGCGGCGAGATGGCTAAAAACATCGACAAAACCTATATACAGTCTAGGATGCTAAACACTGGCAAAGGGCCTGCCGTGCATTCTTTGAGGGCGCAGGCGGATAAGCATCGCTATTCGCAGGAGATGAAGAAGACGCTGGAAAATACGCCGGGCTTGCGTATCATGCAGTCCGAGGTGGTGGACATTGCTGTGGATGATGGCGCTGTCGTCGGTGTAATGTCCGCTTCCGGTGCCTTGCATCCCTGTAAAGCCCTTGTTATGGCCACGGGCACATATCTTGGCGGCAGATGCATCTGGGGAGAGGTTAGCGTAAACTCGGGACCAAATGGCCTTGCGGCAGCAACACAGCTTAAAGATTCGCTGGACCACTTGGGCATCACAATGCATCGCTTTAAGACAGGCACGCCGGCGAGGCTGGATGCATCCAGTGTAGACTTTTCCAAGATGATAGAGCAAAGAGGCGACGACGAAATAACACCGTTTTCTTTTGAAAATAGCCGCGAAGATATTGATAGGCCGCAAATTTCCTGCTACCTCACACATACCAACGAGCGCACCCACGAAGTTATCAGAGCCAATTTGCAGCGCTCTCCCATGTATTCCGGCGAAATTGAAGGCACAGCGACAAGATATTGTCCATCCATAGAAGATAAAGTTGTGCGTTTTGCAGAAAAGACAAGCCACCAGGTTTTTGTAGAGCCTGAGGGTGAAAATACTAACGAGTTATATGTGTCAGGCATGAGCACTTCCTTGCCTGAGGATGTACAAATTGCTATGTATCGTACCGTCCCGGGCTTGGAAAATTGCCGCATCGTTCGCTTTGGCTATGCCATAGAATATGACTGTGTTGACGCAACCCAGCTGCTGCCAACCCTGGAATTTAAAACAATATCCGGCTTTTTCTCCGCGGGGCAATTTAATGGCACCAGCGGATATGAAGAGGCGGCGGCCCAAGGCCTTATCGCGGGGATAAATGCCGCAGCAAAGATTTTGGATAAGCCACCCCTTACAATCGACCGCTCCGAAGGCTATATAGGCGTGCTTATTGACGACCTTGTGACCAAAGGCAGCAACGAGCCCTATCGCATGATGACATCCCGTGCAGAATACCGCCTTCTTTTGCGTCAGGATAACGCAGATTTGCGCTTGACTGAAAAAGGGTATGGCTACCTCATCAGCGATGAAAGACATCAAAAAACCATAGAAAAAAAGCGATATATCACAGATGAAATAAATAGGCTTTCAAAGACGATTGTTGCGCCAACTGAAAAAGTTAATTTGCTATTAAAGCAACACGACAGCTCTGAAATTACATCCGGCATGAAGCTTGTAGAGCTTATCAAACGACCAGAGCTAACCTATGACTTGCTTGTTGATGTTGATACCAACAGACCAACTTTGCCTAAAGATGTAGCAGAGCAGGTAAATATCGCAATTAAATACGAAGGATATATAAAGCGTCAAATGCTCCACGTGGAACAATTTAAGAAGCTGGAAAACCGAAAATTGCCGCAGGATTTAGACTATAGCACCATAAGCAATCTGAGGCTGGAGGCAAGGCAGAAGCTAAATGCGATAAAACCGTTAAACATAGGGCAAGCAAGCCGTATAACCGGCGTAAATCCAGCGGATATATCTAATTTGCTTGTATATATGGAAAGGCGCAAACATATGGAAAGGGGCACTGAATGATGAAAAATTTGAAGGAGATGCTCCTTAATGGTGCAGCAGAGTTAGGTGTGGCCTTGGACGATATTGCAGTGGACAAGCTGCTTGCTTACAAAGTTTTTTTGCAAGAATACAACAAGAAGGTTAACCTTACATCAATTATTGAGGATGAAGACATTATCGTGAAGCATTTTTTAGATTCTTTGACTGTTTTGGCTGAGATTGAAGCCAAAAAGCCCGCAAAGGTGATTGATATTGGAACGGGAGCAGGATTTCCCGGGCTTGTGCTAAAAATTGCCCAGGAAAATTTGGATTTGACACTGGTGGATTCCACTGGCAAGAAAGTGCGATTTTTGGAAGAGCTAACGGAAAGATTAGAGCTGATTAGCGTAACTTGCATACATGCAAGGGCGGAAGAACTGCTACGTCAAAGAACGGAATTTCAAGGAAACTTCGATTATGCAGTTTCCCGCGCTGTTGCAAGGCTTTCAAAATTGGTAGAATATTGCCTGCCATATGTGAAGCCCGGAGGCGAATTTATTGCCATGAAGGGGCGTAATTACAGCGAAGAAGTAGAAGAAGCACGTAAATGCATAAAAAAGCTTGGCGGAGAAATTTTGGAAATTAAAGAAGTTGCTTTGCCGGGCGACATAATGCATAGCCTTATCAAGATTAAGAAGACACGATTTTGATAATTGGCACCACCAGATAGCTCGTCTAAGTTGTTGTCAAGAGGAATTTTTTAGGATATGAAAAACCCCATAGACTAAGGCTTGAAAGTGCCTTGTTTATGGGGTTTGTTGTTCATAATCTCTATAATTATGTTGTGGGGTTTTGGGACTTGCAGTGGGACAAATTGCTTATATAGTAATTATAGGCATTAAACTTGAAAACCGTCCCAAGAAAACGCAGAATTTTTGTTTGAATGCAAGGAAGCGACGACGACGCGTGCCTAAAGGCACGCTAGAAGGAGCTGACGCAGCATTCGAACAAAAAGGCAAG
>WQVI01000035.1 GCA_009781625.1 Defluviitaleaceae bacterium
ACCGCCCCATGCTCTTTCGTAAAGGCATCCTCGCGCTCTTCCGGCGTAAGCGTTGGGTATAGGTCTTCTAATTGCTGAGATGTAACAAAAATAATATCCCGCGTGATGCAAGCAGGAAGCTCTGGATAGTCCCAGCGCAGACGCTCGCTGGCCGCATAAATTGCCTCCGCTATCCTTTGCACTATCTGCTTCAAGAAAGCCTCACAACGCTGATTGTCGGTGATAATAACCTCCCAATCCCATTGATCAACATAAATAGAATGCGTATTATCCAGCACCTCGTCACGCCTGATGGCGTTCATGTCAGTATACAGGCCATGCCCAACAGAAAAGTCGTATTTATGCAATGCCATACGCTTCCATTTTGCAAGGGAATGCACTATCTGAGCCGTACCACTGGTTTCAGGCACGTCAAATTCTACGGGACGCTCTACACCGGAAAGGTTATCATTTAGGCCTGTTTGTGGCTCAACAAACAAAGGTGCCGACACGCGATGTAAATTTAATGCCATCGAAAGGTTGTCCTCAAACACACGCTTTAGCCTGCCTATTGCGCTTTGCGTCTGATATGTTGTTAATATTGATTTGTACCCTTTTGGAATTATGCAATGGCTCATAAAAATCACCCCTGTTGTAAAGTCAATTATTTGATTATAGCGCATTTCTAGAAAAAATGCAAAATCACTTAACATTCTTTTTCAAATTCCCGTGAAAAGCCATTGCAATTTTCATAAAATGTGCTAAAATTAGAGGTAATGCAATATAGCAAATGAAATTTGCTGCAATATACAACCATAGGAGGTAGGACAATGAAGGTTTACGGAAGTGATGCCATCAGAAATGTGGCAATTTTAGGCCATACAGGGGCGGGCAAGACGACAATTGTAGAGGCGGCGCTTAACATTGTGGGCGTTACCAGCCGTCTTGGCAATGTTGGCGACGGCAATACTGTGAGCGACTATGACCCCGAGGAAATAAAGAAAAGTATTTCAATTAGCGCGTCCATGATTCCTGTGGAATGGAGAGGCGGCAAAATTAATTTTATAGATACGCCAGGGTTTTTTGATTATAACGGCGAGGTGCATCAGGCGCTGTCTGTGGCAGATTTGGCCCTTATCGTTGTAAACGCCAAGGGCGGCGTTGAAGTTGGCACGGAAAAAGCTTGGGATTATGCCACAGAGGCGGGTTTGCCTAAGATGATTTTTGTCAACAACATGGATGATGAAAATGTAGACTTTGATGCCCTGATAAATAGCTTAACTGAGAAATTTGGCAAGTCTGTGGCGCCTTTGCAGGCTCCTATCAAAGAAGGCGGCAAATTTGTGGGCTATGTTAACGCCATCAAGAAGGAAGGGCGCAAATATGGCACAAAAGGCGTTGAGGACTGCGCCGTACCCGCCGACCTTAACGACCAGATAGACCATTATCATCACATGATTGAAGAATCCGTCGCGGAAACTAATGACGACCTGATGGAAAAGTTCTTCATGGAAGAACCTTTTACCAAAGATGAAATTTACACAGGTTTGATGGCCGGTATCGCTGATGCCAGCGTAACACCTGTTATTATAGGCTCTGCCATACATTCTATGGGCGTTGGTGTACTTATGGACAGCATTGCGGACTTCTGCCCGGCGGCCAATGCAAAGAGCGTTGCCGCAAAAGATGCAAAGAGCGATGCAGAAGTTAAAATTGAATGCAAAGAAGACGGCCCATTTGCGGCATATGTCTTTAAAACTGTTGCGGACAGCTTTGGTAGACTGTCACTTTTCCGTGTTGTTTCGGGCACGCTTAAAAAAGAGACGCCGCTTTATAATTCCAGCAAGGATGCCGGCGAAAAAATTGCCCAGCTTTTCGTGCTGCGGGGCAAAGAGCAAATACCTGTAAACGAGCTTAAAGCCGGCGACATTGGTGCCATTGCAAAGCTTGCAAGCACCGGCACAACAGACACCCTCTGCACCAAGGACGCGTCATTTATCATAGAGCCTACAAAGTTCCCGCAACCGCTGTATGGCATGGGTATAGCTCCGAAAAATAAAGGTGATGAGGACAAAATTTCTCAAGCCATCGCAAAGTTCTTGGATGAGGACAAAACTTTGAAGTTCCAAGTTAATCCGGAGACTAGGCAGTCTGTTATATTTGGCTTAGGCGATGGTCATCTGGACACACTTGTCAGCAAAATGAAAACCCGCAACAAAATTGAAGTAGAGCTTACGCCACTGGTTGTACCATACCGCGAAATGATAAAAGGCAAGTCTGACGTGCAAGGCCGCCACAAAAAGCAATCCGGCGGTTCCGGCCAATTTGGCGACGTTAAGATGAAATTTGAGCCTTCCGGCGACCTTACAGAACCTTATGTTTTCGAGCAGCAAATTTTCGGCGGCTCTGTGCCACGCAACTATTGGCCGGCTGTTGAAAAAGGTGTTAGAGAGTCCTGCGAGGCAGGGCCGCTGGCTGGATATCCCGTTGTGGGCCTTAAAGCCATCCTTTATGATGGTTCTTACCATGCCGTGGATTCTAACGAGCTTTCCTTCAGCCTTGCTGCCAAAATTGCCTTTAAAGACGGCTTCATGAAGGCCAAGCCCGTTATATTAGAACCTTGGGTAAAAGCCGAAATTACCGTGCCGGATGAATACACCGGCGACATTATGGGCGATGTCTCTAAGCGCGGCGGCCGTGTTTTGGGCATGACGAAAATTGGTGCGAAGCAGCAAATTTCCGCCCAAGTGCCACATTCTAAAATGACAACCTATTCCATAGACCTACGCTCTATCACACAAGGCCGCGGCGAATTTACCATGGAGTTTGAAGCCTACGAAGAGGCACCAGCCGAAGAGGCCGCAAAAGTAATTGAAGCGCGTAAGAAAGAGAAAGAGCAATAATAATATCACAACCACCATATAAAAAAGCCGAGGCTTTAGCACCTCGGCTTTTTTATATGACTTGACTATACTAGCTTAGTGGATAATTGGTCAATCTAAATCCTGTTTCAACTTCTATAGAGGAAGTTCCGCCGTCTATTAGGATAGCCCCAACATCGCCGGCAGGAATTTGAATGACAAAGCTCTGGCCGGGCTGAATTACCACATTAAACACAGATGCAAGCATAACAGAAATATCAGCATCGCCATGGTTTACAATCCATATGTTGAAGTTGGCGTCATAGTCGGCTACAAGGTTAATGAGGACAGAATTTGGGCCGTCAGAAATTGTCCAGGCAGCTCTTTCTTCCAGGTCTTCTTCACCAAAAGTTAATTCGATGGCATCCATGGTTACGGGAACATTAAAGAATAGTTCGTCAGTATCTCCAATGATGTCGGCAAGAGATATAACTTCATCAATAACCGGCCAAGCAATTGTTGGCTCAAGATCTACATCAAGCACCATTACCATATCGCCAGACATGTTCAGGTTTCCTAGGATACCCAAATCTAAATCCATTGCAAAGGTGATGTCGATGGCATAGCGTTGGATGTTTACTGTTTCCACATCTATGTATGTTCTGGATATCATTTCAAATCCTATGTCTATATCATCCAATAGGGCGGTTAGCTCTGACATGTCTGCTTCAGGTGTAAAGGCCATGATGTCTAGGAAGAAATCGGATGTAAATATAGTGCCTATTACATCCATCAGATCATCCATGTCCATAACGCTTTCGATAACATAGTAGCCTTCGGGCTGCACTGCCGCAAACTCAAGCTCCATCATATCCAGCATCATTTCGTCAAGCTCTAATGACCATTGCATCATTTCGTTAAAATTTCCCATGCCCATTCCGGCAGCCATGTCCATGGAAGGGTCTGTAAACCAGCCAATACCCTCTACATATGTAAACATGCCGGTTTCATCCATAAACATTACCATGTTGACACTTTCGTCGAAAGCTTCGCCTGTAGCAGGGTCTTCCACGGAAATGCTCATGGGCATTCTTATGTACATCGTCATGGTATCTGCCTCGATGTCCATGTCAAAAAGCATGTCTAAATCCATGTTAAGTTGCATAAGTGCATCGTCCACAGAAATATTCATTGCGATGTGGCCGCTCATGCCAAAAACAGTTATATCAGCACTGTTTGCATTGGCCTGGCTTAAAATTTCTCTTGGGCTTTGTGCAAGCACACTTGTAGCGAAGAGGGCGGTCATCACTAAAGTTGCCGCCAAAAACCTTTTTAAATTTTTCATCAATAAGTACACCCCTTTTTTTCTTTTATTATGTCATATAAAATACTATCTGTCAATTATAATTTCAATTCCCTGCCGCAATATGTCTTCATTTGCCATCCCTTGAGAAGTGGCGGCTAAATACCCTTGCGCAGTGATGAAAAACGTAACAGGAATGAACATTACGTTGTAAGACAGCGCGCCGTCTCCGGTTGTATCAAAATATATGGGCAAGGTGTAGCCGCCGGCTTCCATGAAGGCTTCAACATCGCTGCGGGTTTCGCCTCGGCTTCCTATCAGATTTACTTTTAATATTTTAACTTCATTGCCAACTTCATGATACAGGGCCTCAAAATATGGGGTTTCCAGCACGCAATTGGGGCACCATGTGGCCCAGAAGTTAAGCACTACGGGCTGGCCGAGAAAGTCTGACAAGCGCACCTCGTTGCCCATGGCGTCTTCCATAATAAAATCCCGGGCGCGCTGCAAATTGCCTTCTATGTCATGTGCTTCGGCTATGTTTGCGGGCGCATCTGTTATGTCTAAAAGGACATTGTAGGCGAAAAAAGCCGCGCCCAACAGCACTGCAAAGGCAAGAAGGCCTAAAATTGCTTTGATTTGCTTGCTCAACTTAACCACCCCATCAATTGGCCAAAGATGCCGGTTATCATAAGGATGCCAATTAGCACCAGCAAAGAGCCGGACAAAATATTTATAATGCGATAATTTCTTTTTATAAAATCGAAGGCACCTTTTAGTTTGTTGATTAGCACTGCGCCTAGGATAAAGGGCAGCCCTAAGCCCATGGAATAAACGAAAAGCATTAGCATCCCTTCTTGTGCAGAGCCTTGCCCCGCGGCCCGCAGCAGCGCCGCCCCAAGAAATGTGCTTACGCACGGTGCCCACGCGATGGAAAATGCTATGCCAAAGATAAACGCGGAAGGAAATGTGGATGGTTTGGCATCGCCCAGACGGGATTTTGTGGGTGAGCGAAAGAAGCACAGGTTTATGATGCCCAGATAATTAAGGCCAAGCGCAACAACTATCAGGCCGGTAAATATATCTACCCAGCGGCTGTAATAAAGCAGAAAGCTTCCTATTGTCCCGGCAAAGGCACCCAACGCAACAAAAACAATTGTAAAGCCAAGGACAAAGCCGATGGCATTAATTAAAGACTTTTTGCCGGGGTTGTCGTCATTATTGCCCCCTGAGAAATATGAAACATAAATTGGCAGAAGCGGCAACAAGCAGGGGGAAATGAAAGTGATGATGCCTTCTAAAAATAGCAATACATATTGCATTTAAGCCACCCCCATCGCTAAACAAATTATACCCCAGGACAAATAAAAAAGCAAGGCGCGTTCGCCTTGCTTTCCAAAAAGTTAATTTAAATTTCGTCCAAAATCCATACTCTTATATGACGTCTTCCAAATTGTACAGTTTCTTCTCTGGTGTCAAAAAACAGGTCTACTTTTTCGCCCCGTATTGCGCCGCCCCTATCGCCCGCCACCGCAAAGCCATAACCTTCTATATACAGGCGTGTGTGGAAAGGGATTACATTGGTGTCAACAGCTACAACGCCCACCTGCGCCATCATGCCGCTGGCGGTAACGCCAAACAGCGGGTGGTCCGGATGGCGGCCTGTGGATGCAAAGTCCAGGGTATAGGCTGTGGCTTCCGCAACAAAGGTACGCGTATAGTTAAAAAGCTCGCCACATGCCGAAAGCGCGTGATATGCCGGTATATATGTGCCCATATAGGCCCTTGCGCTTACGGGCTGCCATAAGGTTTCCTCAAAGACGGTTGCACGGCTGCTAAGCTCACCGCCGATGTATACGGCCAGGGTGTTTGTTCTGTTTCTGCCCAGCACGCCATCGCTATAAACCACGCGGTCGCCCCAAAAAATTTCATCGTTTTCGGTGTATATGGTTTCGTAGGCTATGTCTTCAAATTCTTCATACACAACGCGTTTAACCGTTGTTAGCTCTACAACATCCCAAGGATAAAGGCGCATTTGCCAGTCGTCCCTATTGAAGATATAGTCCAGCCCGGTTTGTGTGCGAAGGTCGTTTACAAATGTGAAGAGGAAGCTGCCATATCGGGCGGGGGCAATTTCAAGCTCTTCTGCGCCGTCTAGGCGCAAGTACACGGGAAAGGCCCGCATAATTTCAATTTCCATTGGGCCGGTTATCAACGTGTCCAGGCTTGGCACAACGGTGTCAAATTCGCCAATTTCAATTCCGAAATTTTCTAAAAATTCTCCTACGGTGTCGGTGCGGGTAACGGCAGATATGGTGAAGCCTTCGTCGATGATGGTCACTTCGTTGCCGCCGTTTTCAAGTGCGTTGGCTGTGGTGATAAACACCGCAAAGACTGTCAAAAGTCCCGCCAGCGCATATAAATATCTTTTCATAAATATCCTCCTACCTAGGGCCTGTTCCCACTAACGAAAACGCACATTTGCGGTCGATATTTCCGCCACTCTTCGTCAGTTCTTCCTCACGTGCTTTTGGGCACGCCACGTCATCACTTCCTTGATTGGCGAAAAATCGCCTCACAAATCTGCATTTTCTTATAGCGGGAACAGGCCTTAACTTGCAATTAATATCTGTGTAACATTTGGGATTATATCCATATTATGTAAAATTGATACATGCTCACAGATAAGCAAAAAATAAAGAATATACTCTATTCAAGCATACTCTCTATTAACATCTATTTAACATTTTAACACATTCGTAACAAATTGTCAAGACTTTATTTTTCCAAAAATAACCTTTTAGCATTTTCACATGTAAGCATTGCCGCTTCTTCGTGGGTTATGCCTAAAATTTCCCCGATTTTTTCCGTGATGTAATATAAATTCCGAGAGTCGTTTCTGGTGCCTCTGTGGGGTTCGGGTGGCAGAAATGGGCAATCCGTTTCTATCAGCAGGCGGTTTTTTGGCACAATACGTACAGTTTCGCGTAAAGCCTCGGCATTTTTATATGTCACAACGCCGCCAATGCCGATATGAAAGCCCATTTCCACGTATTTCACAGCCATTTCAGGGGTGCCGCTATAGCAATGCATCACACCGCCCACTTTTTTGCCTACGCCGCTGGCCGCCAATATTTCAAACACATCCTCATGAGCATCTCGACAATGGATAATAACCGGCAAATTAAGCTTCATTGCCAAATCCAGATGCTGCATAAAGCATTTTTTCTGCAAATCCTTCGGCGGGGCAGTTTTATGATAATAGTCCAGCCCAATTTCTCCGATGGATATCACTTTTGGTTCTTTGGCAAGGCCCTCAAGGATTGCTATGTCACCATCTTCCATCTCGCCGCAATCCATGGGATGAAAACCTATGGCGGCGTAGAAATGGTCGTATTTTTTCGCGTATTCAATAGATTTTTTCGCAGATGGGATGTTGATGCCGATGTTTATCACATGGCTTACGCCCGCTTCCGGCAAAGTCTTTGATAGCAACTCTTGGCGGTCTGCATCGAAATGCCCAAAATCATAATGGGCATGGGTGTCAAAATACATTTTGCCTCCTACAGGTTTGCTAGTTCTTCCAGCTCTTTTTTCAAATCAATGCGTGGGAAAACGATGTCGCCTTTACAAATATCCACTTCTCTGCCCAGCAACCCAAATTTCTTCGCGCTTTCCCAGGTTTTTATGGCATCATCATTTATATTTATCTGCTCGTATATATGCCTCGGCGTATTTGGCATAACAGGTTCTATTAGTATTGCGATAATTCTGAGGGATTCTGCCAGCATATACAAGCTGCCCGCCAGCACATCTTCCTTGCCGCCTTCTTTAAACAGCACCCAAGGCATAACTTCATCAATATATTTGTTGGCGCGGCGCACAAAATTCCAAATCTCGTTTAGCGCGTCCGAAAATTGCATGTTGTCGTAGGCTTCTTCACATTTTTTCGCCACCATGGCGGCAGTTTCGCGAAGGCTTTCGTCAAATTCTGTGTCGGATTGCACGGCGGGTAGTTTGCCACCGAAATACTTATCAATCATGCCTACGGTGCGAGAAAGTAGGTTTCCTAAGTCGTTTGCTAAATCTGCATTTATGCGGGTTATGAGGGCTTCGTTTGTAAAATTGCCATCTTGGCCAAAAACAACCTCGCGCATAAGGAAATATCGCACGGCATCAACGCCATAACGCCCTACAAGCATGTTGGGGTCTATTGCATTGCCAAGGGACTTGCCCATTTTTTTGCCATCAATATGCAGCCATCCATGGCCAAAAACCTGTTTTGGCAGCGGCTGGCCCAGTGCCATCAAAAGGGCAGGCCAGATGATGGTGTGAAAGCGCACAATGTCTTTGCCTACGATATGCACATCAGCGGGCCAATATTTTTTGTAATCGGCATCGTCTTCGCCCGTATATCCAAGGCCTACAGCGTAGTTTGACAGCGCGTCAATCCATACATACACCACATGATCAGGGTCAAAGTCCACAGGCACGCCCCATTTAAATGATGTGCGCGAAACGCATAAATCTTCCAGGCCGGGCCGCAAAAAGTTATTTAGCATCTCGTTTGCGCGGCTTTTTGGCTGTATAAATTCGGGATTTGCCTCGATATGGGTAATTAGAGCGTCCTGATATTTGCTAAGCTTGAAAAAGTAAGCCTCTTCTTTTATGGATTCTACGCCACGCTCGCAAACAGGGCATTTGCCGCCTTTCACCTGGGTTTGGGTGTAAAAGGCCTCGCAAGGCATACAATACAGGCCCTCGTAAGCACCTTTGTAGATGTCTCCTTGCTCGTACAGCTGATTAAAGATTTTTTTTACAGCGGCCTTGTGTGCTACGTCCGTCGTCCGCCAAAAAATATCATAATCTATATCCAGTGTCTTCATTAGGCTTTTGGTTAAATCTGCAATATAATCTACATGTTGCTGGGGTGTTCTGTCAGCCGCCAGGGCGGCCTGCTCAATTTTTTGTCCATGCTCGTCCATGCCTGTTAAAAATTTGACGTCATAGCCCCGAAGCCGCTTGTAGCGCGCCATAGCATCTGTCGCAACCGCTTCATAGGCATGTCCAATATGCAAATTGTCGTTGGAGTAATATAGTGCTGTGGTGATGTAAAATGTCTTTTGTGCCAAAACGTTTTCCTCCTATGCGTTGTTTTTCAACATCTCTGCCTGCGCAACCGTTATAAGCGTATCCGTTACTTCGTCAATATCCCCATCCAAAAAGGCATCCAGCCTGTGTATTGTTTTGTTTACCCTATGGTCTGTCACACGGCTTTGGGGGAAGTTGTATGTTCGCACCTTTTCGCTTCTATCTCCGCTGCCTACCTGGGATTTTCTCGCCGCGCTTTGTTCGCTGTGCTGCTTTTCAAGTTCAAGTTCGTAAAGCCTCGCACGAAGTACTTTCAACGCCTTCTCTTTGTTTTTCAGCTGGGATTTTTCATCTTGACACGACACCACAATGCCCGTTGGGCTATGGGTAACACGTACAGCAGAATCCGTGGTGTTAACGCTTTGGCCCCCATTTCCGCCGGAGCGAAACACATCAACCCGCACGTCATTCATATCCAGATGCACGTCCACCTCTTCCGCTTCGGGCAGCACGGCCACCGTCACCGTAGATGTGTGTATGCGTCCCTGGGATTCTGTCGTTGGTATGCGCTGCACACGATGCACGCCGCTTTCATATTTCAGGCGGCTATAGGCCCCGCGGCCCGTTATCATAAAGGAAATTTCTTTTATGCCGCCGATGTCGTTTTCGTTAAGGCTAAGCACCTCGGTTCTCCAGCGCATTCTCTCGGCGTATCGGCTATACATACGGTGCAAATCCGAGGCAAACAACGCCGCCTCATCGCCGCCCGCGCCGCCTCGAATTTCTACAATTACGTTTTTTTCATCATTGGGGTCTTTCGGCAGCAGCAATATTTTAAGCTCTTCGCTGTATTGCTCCATTTTATCCCGGCTGTCGTTTAGCTCTTCCCGCACAAGCAGGCGCATTTCCTCGTCCAGGCCGTCATTAAGCATCTCCTTGCTTTCATCATGGGATGCCACCGCCCGCTTATAATCCCGATATTTCTCCACAATAGGCGTAAGGGACGCGTGCTCTTTCATCAGCTTCTGCCACTGGGTTTGGTCCGCAATTACATCCGCATCATTAATCTTTTCCGAAATTACATCATACCTATCTTCAATTTCTGTCAATCTCTCAAACATTTCATGTCCTCCTTGCCCAAATAACGCGGTTTTTGTCCGCCAAATCCTTTATCACATTTATATTAGAAAATCCGTTGTCCGCCAATATCTGCTTCACGGCATCCGCCTGATTATATCCAATTTCAAAATAAATTCTGCCTTGTGCGGTTAGGTAATTGCCCGCCTGTGCACAAATATCACGGTAAAATTGCAAGCCGTCAGGTCCGCCATCTAAGGCCAACCTAGGCTCATAGTCCTTAACATTGTTATCAAGCCTTTCTATCTCTGCCGCCTCGATGTATGGCGGATTTGAAACGATAAAGTCGAACAATGTTCCACGTGGAACATTTTCAAAAAGGTTGCTTACGAAAAATATATTTTCGCCTGAAATGATACGACCGTAGTTTTGTGCGGCAACTTGTACAGCACGGTTGCTTATGTCAACACCACGCATCTTGATGTTTTTGGCATAATGCTCCAACGATATAGATATACAGCCCGAACCTACGCCAATTTCAAGGCCGTTAGCGAATGATATTTCCTGCGTCAAAACAGTCTCCACCAAAATTTCCGTATCAGGGCGCGGTATAAGCACATTTTCGTCCACGATAAATTCCAAAGACATAAATTCGCATTTGCCTACAAGATATTGTATGGGAATATTGCTGCTTCGGCCATCAATTAGGCGTGCAAATTTGTAAGCATCGTCTTCTTTTACCGCGCGGTCATGGTTTGTCAGTAGCGTGTTTCTATCAATTTCAAGCACATGCATCAGCAACACATCGACGTCAAGAAAGCTGCTTTCTATACCCACCTCACTAAGAATCTTCCTGCCCTGGGCACGCAGGCTCTGTATCGTCATCATTTTCTGCCACATTCTCCGTTTTTCTTCCCTCTTCGCTTTCAATAACCTTTTCTAGGGCCGTAATAGCAACCTCTATCTGCCCCGCATCGGGCTCTGCCGTGGTAATTTTCTGCAACATAAGGCCAGGAAAGCTTATGATGGCGACAATGGGATTTTTGCTAATGCCCGCCCATTTTATAACCTCGAAAGAGATGCCGGCAATAAACGGCACAAACAGTATGCGGGAAAGGACGCGCAGCCAAAGCACATCTGTGCGCACAAAGAGGAAAAATATCATGGAAATTATCATGACAAAAAGGAGAAAGCTTGTGCCGCAGCGTTTGTGAAGGCGGGTGTGCCGCGCCACATTGTCTACGGTAAGGTCTTCGCCTTTTTCATAGCAATTGATAACCTTATGCTCTGCGCCGTGATATTGAAAAACCCGTTTCATTTCTCTTATTTGCGCAACTAAAATTAGGTACGTTATAAAAATTACAAAGCGCACAAGGCCTTCAATGATACCCAATGCCCAAAGATTGCCGCCCAAAAGCGGGGCCAAAAAGCCTGATAACCACGTAGGCAGGACCATAAACAATGCCACAGTAAATATCAAGGAAAAGATAAGAGAAAAAATCATTACATATTTTGTGGTTTTGTCGCCAAGCCTTCTTTCCAGCCACATATCAAATTTTGATGGTGTTGCGTTAACATCTTCGCCAGCTATTTCAACAGAATCTCTCATCACCTTCATGCCCATCATCATGCTACGGCCCAAGGCTACAATGCCACGCAAAATAGGCACTTTGCCCAAGCTGTCCAAGGTTTTGTGGCTTTCTTGCACACCGGTGCGGCTTTCAATTTCTCCTTGGGGGTTGCGCACAGACACGCAAAAATGACGCCTTCCACGCATCATGACGCCTTCCATAACGGCCTGGCCGCCATAGAAAAACTGGGTTTCTTTCTTTTCTTTGCCCATCCTTATCCCCCTAAATAGTTATACGACAATAGGGCAGAGAAAACATTCCCCACCCTAAGCCTAGATGCTCTATAAAATCTCTAATTTTCGCCTTCGATATTGTAACGCTTTTTAAATTTGTCCACCTGGCCGCCGGCACTGGTAACAAGTCTTTGGCTGCCTGTGTAAAAAGGATGGCATTTAGAGCAAAGCTCTATCCTAATTTCTTCTTTGGTAGAGCCCGCAACAAATTCATTGCCGCAAGCGCACTTCACCGTAGCCTGATAATACTTAGGTTGAATTTCTTTTCGCATTTCTTTCACCTCTATAATATTTGTTTCTTTAGCTAATCATGTATTATACCACAGACCAAACAAATGTGCAAATAAAAATTTCAAAACAACTCATCTTAATAATTCATCCGCCGCAACCTTGAAAAATTCTGCAAACACTTTCAATTCAATATCCGTCACAAACCGCTCGCCGCTTTCAATTTGTTGTATGGCGTTCTTGCCAATGTCAATGCCCATCAACTGTATTTTATCAGCCAATGCACGTTGCGAAAGCTTCAACCCCTTCCGCAGCCGCGCAATATTTTTGCCGCAAATATTTAAGCTGCCGTCAGCATTTTTATTTTTAAACATAGCAAACCACCTTTTTGACATTTAGTGCTTGTCATCTTGGTGATTATATAGTATAATAACATAAATACTGACATTCACTACGTGTCAAAAGGAGGAAAGATAATGTTATGTCCACAATGCGGGAAGCAAAACGAGGAAAACGCAGGTTTTTGCGTGGCTTGCGGAAAAAATATTAGCGGTGAAACAATTGTAAAAGAAACAGGAAAAGGGTTGGTGATAGGTGGGTGGTTGTTTTTTAGCACAAGTGCCGTTTTGATATGTATTTCTCTTATGCTCTTTGTAGCCGCTATCTCGCTGGCAAGTCAACCTCAAGTGCAATGGTTAGGTCCAACGCAGGCGCAGGCGCAACAAATAGAAGATTGGAATTCTGCCGCTATTACTACTTTGGTTTTTTCCATAGTATTATCCGTTGTCAGCGTACCAATGTTAAGTGTTGGTCACAAAACAAGCAAAACAATGCTGTGGGTTGTATTCGGAATGACAGCATTTTTATTTTCAATTTTCCCCATATGGCTCATTCCTCTAAGGTACATACTCAAACTTAAAGAGAATACACGCCCACCATCTTCATCATCAAACAATTAGCATCATCGCCATTTCAAGCGAAGCTAAGCAAATCATGATGGTGCAGATGCACAAAAGAGCCCGTAATAGGCTCTTTTTCTATGCAGTCACTTATGTCCGCTAAATTTAGCCGGAATCTTTAATCGGCTTTAGCCGACATCCTCAGCCCAACCTACACCATCGTCACTCTATACCCCGACAGCCGATTTTTTGCTTCCTCGTCAGCTATGATTTCAAAAAATGTGCCTGTCTCTTCGTGGCTTTCTTCCAAAATCTCGCAGCTTGCATGGATGTACGAAACCAGCTTGCTTTCGGCATAAGGTATCATCACAGACATGCGAACTTTGCCGGTGTTGTAAACCGCCTCTATGGCCGCAAGAAGGTTCTCGCTTCCGGCCCCTGTAACAGCGGACATTTCCACAATTTTTTCGGCATAAGAGCAAGTAGGTAACGGCAACTCTACTTCCTTGTCCATCTTGTTATACACGGCTATAAGCCGCTTTTCGCCAAGGGAAAGAGACTCCAGTGTTTTCATCACAACATCCCTGTGCTTTTCTCTGTCAGAGCTTGACGCATCCGCCACAAAAATAAGCACATCTGCGTAATTAAGCTCGTCCAGGGTGGCACGGAAGGCCCGCACTAGATGGTGGGGCAGCCTTTCTATAAAGCCAACGGTATCGGAAAGTAAAATTTCAGCACCGCCAGGAAGCGTCACGCGCCGCACAGTAGTGTCCAGCGTAGCAAAAAGCTTGTCTTCCACCAAAACATCAGAGGCTGCAAGCAAATTTAATACACTAGATTTGCCCGCATTGGTATATCCCACCAACGCCGCAACAAAAGCACCTTGCTTTTCCCGCTTTTTGCGCATGGTCTCTCTGTTTTTGCCTATCTCTTTAAGCTCTCTTTCAAGATTTGTCAAACGGTTGCGTATATGCCGCCTGTCGGTTTCCAGCTTGGTTTCGCCGGGGCCTCTGGTTCCTATGCCGCCGCCTAGCCGAGAAAGCATTTTGCCCATGCCCGAAAGGCGCGAAAGCCTATAGCGCAGCTGCGCCAGCTCCACCTGCAATTTGCCCTCGGCACTGCTTGCGCCCATAGCAAATATATCTAAAATAAGCAATGTTCTATCAATTATGGCGCAGCTAAACTTATCTGTCAGATTTCGAAATTGCGCGGGACTTAATTCATCATTAAAAATTAACATTGTTGGCTCTTGCCGCCACATCTCGTCGTCAAGCTCTTCCAGTTTACCTTTGCCCAGATATGTCCCGGGATGGGGCCTTTCGCGCTTTTGTATCAACCTTCCTGAAATAGCTATGCCTGCCGTGCGAGCCAGCTCTTCAAGCTCGTCCATTGATATTTCTATATCGCCGCGGCCATCATCTATGCCCACAAGCAAGGCCACATTTTCTTCTTTTTTTAAATCATGCATTGCGCCGCCTCCTATAATTAGCTATAATGTTTTATGGGTGATATTATGAACAACAACAGAAAAAGAATACGTAAGCGCAAACGGCGCCTAAGGTTTAGAGGCCAGTTTTTGGTGCTGATGGCCGCCATAGCCATAGGCATCTTTGCATATTACATAACCAATATTGTGGCTGTGGACGAAGATGCCGAAGGCCGCGTGCCTCGATATTTAGAACATATCGACATAAGTCTTTTACGCACCAATTTTGATGACGGGGCCCTTGTTTACACCTTCTATTACGAAAATATAGAGGTGGACATGTGGCGTCATCATGTTTCAGACAGCGAAGGACTTGTCTATTCTATCATGCGCAGCCCTTATCCTAGCTTTATCCGCATTTACACCAATGCGCCCGCAATTTTCCTAACGGAATATGACTATGCCACAAGAACTGTACACATAACGGTTATAAACCCAAGAAATGTCTTCGAGCGTATCGTTGTTATAGACCCTGGCCATGGCGGGGCCGACGACGGCGCCACCGTGGGTAATATCCGCGAAAGCGACATTGTATTGGACATCTCTTTTTATCTCTATGCACTGTTTCAAAATTCTAACAGCGGCATAAAGGCCTATATGACGCGCATTGATGATAGCTTTGTAGAGATTGCAAACCGGGCCGAATTTGCCAACACCGTAGGCGACATGCTTGTGTCCGTACATACAAACGCATATCGTTACAGCGCAACCGTGGCCGGCACGGAAACGCTGTTTCTTGACGATTCTTCCATGGACCGCTATGGCAACCTTGGCCGCTTCAATTTGCCCAATTCTGTCTTTTCGCAGATTATGCAAGACCATCTGGTTGAAGAGCTTGGCACCAGAGACCGAGGCCTTGTAGAGCGTCCGGATCTCAGGCTGCTAAACGAATCATCCATACCCGCCGCCTATGTTGAGATTGACTTTAAGACCAACCCACAAGCTTTGGCAAATCTTACAAATTCGCAGTATCAGCAGAGGATAGCACAGGCGTTGTATGAAGGTATTGTACATGCTTTTGCGTTGGCAACCAGCAATGAATGATGTTTATATTATGGATGCAACGATTTCGCTAAGGTTTTTTATTGTATAGTGTTGGCCCCATTTTATTTCTTCAGGGCCTTTATTAACAAGCGCGGAAACCATGCCAAAATTGTTTGCACCCACAATATCTTTTTCTTCATCGCCCACAAACAAAATCTGAGATGGCGGTACGCCAAACGCCTCAGATAACATCTTAAATCCTTGGGGATTTGGCTTTCTAAAACCAACATCAACCGAAGTGAAGCCTACGTCAAAATAATGCCTTATTTCCTCTATATCTTTTAACAAATATTCGTTATCCATTCCATATGCAGCATCACTTAAAAATCCAAGTAAAATGCCTTTTGATGATAATGCATCCAATGTGCTGACAGTATCGTCAAAGCATTCGACATTTGCTTGGAAAAAGCCGTAGAACGCTTCTTTGGCAATATGTAGTTTTTCGTAGTTTTGCCCCCACGCATCAAATATTTCTTTAAATATGGTGTTTGACGAAACCTCATGCTCTCGATAATTCTCTCTTGTGTTGTATTTCGATAGGATTGACGCTGCTAGGTCTAATTTTCCTGCTTTTTCGTCAATATGGCAATCGTGCATAACTTTCCGTAGGGCATCAGGATAGTGAACTTTCCAGCTTAACGGAGATTTATGCTTTACCAATGTGTGCCCTATATCAAAGCCTACTGCTTTTATAAACATGCAAACATCTCCTAAATATAAATTTTACGCACATACCACGCTCGTTGGTTGGGCCACAAGAAGTCCCAGTTTAGTCGGCGTTCCCTCACAAGCCCCTAAGATGCTCTACCATAGCCGCCGCCGCAATCTTCCCTTGTCCCATAGCATTTATCACTGTAGCCGCACCGGATACTATATCGCCACCTGCAAAAACACGCGCCTTTGACGTGCGCATGTTTTCGTCAGCCACAACAGTGCCTGCTGCCCTGGTCTCTAAATCCTTCGCTGAGGATATAACCATAGGGTTTGGTGATGTTCCGACAGCTATAACCACAGAATCCACCAGCATCATAAAGTTAGATCCCCTTATGGGTTCTGTAATTATGCGCCCCGTATCATCAACTTCATCGCCCATCTCCATCCACACACATTCCAGGCCGCAAACATGCCCTTCTTCATCGCCCAGGATGCGCACGGGGCTTATCAGGGTTTTAAAAACAATTTTCTCTTCCTTGGCATGATGTATCTCTTCCAGCCGCGCCGGCATCTCGGCCTCGCTTCGGCGATATACGATAAATACCTTTTCAGCCCCGGCACGCACAGCGCAGCGCGCAACGTCCATGGCCACATTGCCGCCGCCTATCACGGCCACCCGTCCGGGGTTTTTCAGCGGCGTATCGTATTTCTCGTCATGTGCATTAAGGAGATTTACGCGTGTTAGCACTTCGTTTGCAGAAAACACACCCAGCAAATTTTCGCCATGCACGCCCAGGAAAGAGGGTAGGCCCGCGCCTGTGCCTAAAAACACTGCATCATGCTCATTTAAAAGCTCGTCCACTGACATGGTTTTGCCTATCACCATATTAAGCTTTATTTCCACGCCCAGTTGCGTCAAGCCTTCCACTTCTCTATCCAAAATATCTTTAGGCAACCGAAATTCTGGTATGCCATAGCGCAAAACGCCGCCAACATCATGCAATGCCTCGAAGATGGTTACGGCAACGCCTTGTTTTGCCAAATCTGCCGCGCATGTAAGGCCGGCGGGGCCGGCGCCTACAACGGCAGCCTTTTTGCCCACAAGCAAGTCCGATTGAAATTCAAGACGGCATAAATTTTGCATGGCCCAATCTGATACAAAGCGTTCCAGGCGGCCAATGGCCACGGATTCACCGCTTTTACACCGCACACAAAGTGCCTCGCATTGTGTCTCCTGTGGACAAACGCGCCCACACACGGCAGGCAACGAATTTGTTGCGGTTATGATGCTATAAGCCTCGGCAAAATCGCCCTCTTTCACCTTCGTGATAAATTCCGGTATGGCCACATTAACGGGGCATCCCGCTACACATGGCTTATGCTTGCAATCAAGGCATCTGGCGGCCTCTTCCATAGCCATTTCGGCTGTATAGCCCAAGGACACCTCTTCAAAGTTGCTAACCCTTGCCCGCGCATCCAAGGCAGGCATTTCTACTTTTTTTCGCGATTTATTCACGCTCACATGCCCACCCCCTTAATCAAACGGCAATTTTCCCTGCTTTTGCGCTCCTGTTCAGCATAATAAGCATTTCGCGCCATAAGTGAGCTAAAGTCTATCTCATGGGCATCAAACTCAGGGCCGTCCACACAAGCAAACTTAACGGTGCCACCTACACTAACACGGCAACAGCCGCACATGCCTGTGCCATCAATCATTATAGGATTTAGCGAAACCACGGTCTTTATGCCATGAGGCCTGGTGGCTTCCGCCACGGCCCTCATCATTATAGGCGCGCCAATGCATATCACTTCATCATAGGCTGCGCCGCCCTCAATAAGCTCTGCAAGCTTGCTTGTGGCAAAGCCCCGGCCGCCATAGCTTCCGTCGTCAGTCATTATGTAAACCTCGTTGCTCACCGCCGTCATTTCCTCTTCCAAAATTACAAATTGGGTGCCTTTAAAGCTGGCAATAATATCAACATGGGTGCCTTGCACGTGATATGCCTTTGCAATAGGCAAAGCCGCAGCGCATCCCACGCCGCCGCCTATCACGCAAACCCTTTTTGCCTCAACTTCTATGTGACTTGGCTGGCCCAGCGGCCCTGCAAA
>WQVI01000036.1 GCA_009781625.1 Defluviitaleaceae bacterium
AGGGTTTTTGACGGCGAAATAGTCATAATGCCTGTGGCTTCCGGAGACTTGTTTGACATCCCCATGCTTACGGTGGGCTATCCCATCATTGTGGATGGCGCGCTTTGGGGCGCAATTTTTATGAATTCGCCCATGAATGAAATTGGAGCCACCTCGGGGGCGGCCATGCAGCTGGTGTTTCTTGCACTGGTGCTGTCTTTGGCCATCTCTTTCGTGCTGGTTTTCATCACATCCCGCACCATGACGGGGCCAATTGCCGCCATCAGCCGCGCCGCCAAGGAAATAGCCGCAGGCGGCTTTGATAAGCGCATCGAGGTGCGCACAAAGGACGAAATTGGCCAGCTGGCCCAAAGCTTTAACCATATGGCGCAAAGCTTAGATAACACAGAGAGGACACGGCGCGAATTTATCGCAAATATCTCTCACGACATACGTTCGCCTCTCACATCCATGCAGGGCTTTCTCGCCGCCACCCTGGATGGCACAATTGAAGAGCATGACAGGGAAAAATACCTGAAAATTGTGCTGGATGAAACAGAGCGACTATCCGCCATGGCCAATGATATCCTAGAGCTTACAAAGATACAGGGAGCCGACACCAAGCTTGATATAACACAATTTGATATAAACGAGCTTTTGCGCCAAAGCGTGTTGACGTTTGAAGGGCAATTTACGGCCAAGGGCCTGTCCCTTGCCCTAAACTTTGCGCAAGAGCGCGCCATCGTAGCCGCCGATAGGCAGATGATAAGCCGCGTTGTGTATAACCTTATTGACAATGCGGTAAAGTTTACGCCACAGGGCGAGATACGCCTTGCAACCCAAGCCAGAGACAACAAAATCCATGTGGAAATTGCTGATGATGGCATCGGCATGGACAACGCCACCCAAAAACAGATGTTTGACCGCTTTTACAAAGCCGACATCTCGCGCGGGAAGCGCGCGGGCAGCGGCCTTGGGCTGTACATTGTAAAGGAAATGCTGGCGGCCCATGGTGAAAGCATTAGTGTTAAAAGCAGCCCGGGGCAAGGCAGTGTCTTTTCTTTTAACCTTCCTAAGGAGGAGATTTAATGAGTAAATTAATCAACAAGGCATCTGTAGGGAAAAGGCTAGGAGCATTTTTAATAGACAGTTTCGTTTTTTCTTTCATTTTTGCGTTTGCCTTTAACTTTGTGTTGTTCGGTGTCCAGATGCTTAGTGGCTTTAACGAAGCGGCAACATTGGTTTTCCTTTCAATTTCTATGTTGATAATATTTCTTTTATATGGCTTGAGGGATGTCGTAAAGGGTCAAAGTGTAGGCAAGCGCATATTCAGCATCGGCGTAAGGGATGCTTCTGATAATTTTGTTGTTCCGCCTGCTTCGAAATTGTTTTTGCGGCAAATTTTTTCTTTCATATGGCCCATAGAATTTTTGGTTCTTGTTTTTAGCAATGAAAACAGAAAAATAGGCGATAAAATTGCAGGTACCGGCGTTTATGATTTGCGAGAATATGAGAATTTTCTTCATTATGCTAAATGCATGGAATACATGAAGCAAGGGCAAAATGCTGTGTTTATACATGATGCAGAATATCAATTCCCCACCGCAAGGCTACATAAAGTCAAAAAAGCTAAAGTAGCAATGATAGTTATTGGCGTAATGCTTGTGGGCGCAATATTTATCGGCGCATTGGTTTTGGGCATAACTTCTATGTTTAGAAATCATCCGTCTTATCATCTAGCCACCGACAGCATAAGGGCAAATCCCGAAATTGTAGAGCTTATTGGGGAAATTGAAAGTTTTGGTTTCTTTCCAACCGGAAATCTAAGCTTCGGTTCCAGTCACGGTGATGCCAATTATAGCATTAGAGCGATAGGGGCTTACGGAGAAGTTCGTGTTTTTGTGGAGCTACAAATGCGTGATGGCGGCGACTGGGAGATAGTAAGATTTAATTTTGTGCAAATACGGTAAGGGGTAACGTTTTGCACATTGACGCTATGTGTCATTTGTGATAAAATTGGAAGATAGTAAATCAAGGGGGATGCATATGAGCAGAATCCATGAAGTTGTAGATAGGCTGATAAAATTTAACGAAGATGGGCCTCTTGTGAACCATTTTCAATCTCGTGGGCACAATTTTGCCTTTGTGGCCGTGATGCTTACCGAAGAGCAACGCAAGGCTTTGGAAAATTTTAACTGGATAGCCTCTACGGTAATAGGCAGTCCCAGCAAAATTGCACTGTTTCTTAAAATTAAGCCCTTTGCCAAGCAAAACACATCCGCAGACCCTGTGGGCGACTTTGTCGTGCCCATCAAAAACCGCCATGTGGCTGTTGGCTGGCGAAGGAAATACGACGATATGTCTGATATAGACAGGGTTGCAGAGCTTTTGGAAATTATGTCCTTATCATATATTAGGGCCGAGGACGTCATCGGGCATATCGCCCTTAATGACAATGATTTGGATTATGAAGAGGCCATGAGGAAAATTGAGATACCTCAAGAGGTTTTGGCGGACGATAAAAACCATCTTTACAAGCTAAGGCTGGGCGATGGTGAGGGCACAAGCCCCGGTGATGGATACGGCTTTAAAAAATTGAAAACTTCTGCTTGGAAATAATTGGGCAATCAAAAAAGCGGCCGTATGGTCGCCTTTTTTGTGTCTTTTTAAATATTATGCAGAAAGTCTATTAACCATCTTTGTTAGTTTAGACTTTTTTCTTGCAGCGTTATTTTTGTGATAAACACCTTTAGAGGTGGCTTTGTCTATAGTTTTTACAGCACCAACAAGCGCAGTTTGCGCCGCGGCTGTGTCATTTGCCGCACACAACATAACAACCTTCTTCATGGCTGTTTTTGTGCGAGATTTTATCATTTTGTTGCGCAAGGTTTTTTTCGCGGTAATTTTAATGCGCTTTTTTGCAGATTTAATGTTTGCCAAAATTTCACCTCCATCCAGAACAGAATTATTCTACACCAAACCGCCGCCCATGTCAAGAGATTTTTTGTCCTAAAGGGTATTGACTTGCAGCCCAAATACTGGTACAATATGTCTATGTTGTGTACTAAAACCACGTTTAGGGGCGATGTTATGGTCAAATTAAACAAAAGCTTTCTTGCAAGCAGGCATTTAAACAACAGTATAGAAATAAGCCATGAAAAGCAGGGGCCGGTTAAAGTTCTTCAGTTTGGCGAAGGAAATTTTCTGCGGACTTTTGTGGATTTTATGGTGGACATGCTTAATGGCGAGGGTTTGTTTGATGGCAGTGTTGCCATGGTGCAGCCCATAGCGCAAGGCATGGCAGATATGATAAACGCCCAGGACGGCCTTTATACCGTAATTTTGCGCGGCATTGAAAACAAGCAAGAAATTGTGCGCAAACGCCTTGTCACCAGCATTGACAGTTGCATAAATCCCTATACAAATTTCGATGAATATATACAACATGCCAAAAACCCGCATTTGCGCTTTATCATCTCAAACACCACCGAGGCGGGCATTGCCTACAAAGAGGGTGACGCCCTGGGCGATACACCCCAAGCCAGCTTCCCGGGCAAAGTTTGTGCGTTTTTATACCAACGGTATCAATATTTTAACGGCGATGCCGCAAAGGGGCTTGTTTTCATCCCCTGTGAGCTTATCGACAATAACGGCACTGCCCTAAAGGAAATTGTTCTTAAATATGCAAAAGAATGGCAGCTGGGGGCGGACTTTGAGGACTGGATTAACAACGCAAATTACTTTACAAATACCCTTGTAGACAGGATTGTGACAGGCTACCCTCGAGATGAAATTGCTAATTTGCAACACGAATTAGGCTACGAGGATAATTTAATTGTAACAGCCGAAATTTTCCACTTTTTTGCGATAGAGGCACCGGAAGATGCACTGAAAGTTATATCAGAAGAGATGCCCTTCCATAAGGCAGGCCTTAATGTGGTTTGGACGACGGATGCAACACCTTACAAACAGCGCAAAGTGCGCATTTTAAACGGCGCGCATACCGCCTCAGTGCTTGCGGCGCATCTGGCTGGCAAAAAAACCGTAGGCGAAATGATGGATGACGACATTTTTGTGCAATATATACAAAAAGGCATTTTCGATGAAATTATACCAACCTTAGATTTGGCGCGGGATGATTTAGAATCTTTTGCTAATTCTGTTTTCGACAGATTTGCCAATCCATACATCAAACACTATCTGATGTCCATCGCGCTAAATTCCATCTCGAAATTTAAGGTGCGTGTACTGCCGTCTATCTTGGAATATCATAAGCGCAAGGGCGAAATTCCCCCGGCATTGGCCTTTTCGCTGGCATCGCTGATAGTTTTTTACAAAGGCGAAGGCCACGATGTGCCTGATGATGCTGAAATTGTGGCGTTTTTCAAGGAAGCTTGGGCGGGTTGTGCCGACATGGGCACTTTAGCCGAAAAAGTGCTGGGCAAAACGGATTTTTGGGACGAAAACCTCAACAAAGTCCCCGGACTTGCTGATAAAGTAGCCGCATACCTGGCCGGCATCGCGCAAAACGGCGCACGCGCCGAAATAGAGAAAATACTGTGAGGAAATTACATGCAAAAATCTGATTTAGCCGTTAAAATAAATGTTTCTGACAATGTGGCGGTGATGCTGGGTGACGTTCCCCGCGGCACTGAAATTTTTGGCATAACCGCCGCCGATGACATACCCCGGGGCCATAAAATGGCATTGGGCAACATCCCAGAGGGGCAGGATATCGTAAAATATGGATATGCCATTGGCCACGCAACTGAGGGTATCACGGCGGGCCGCCATGTACACACCCACAACCTGCGCACAAATCTGCGCGGCCTTTTGGAATATAAATACCAGCCCGAAGGCGCAACACCTCTGCCCAAGAAGCAGGGCACTTTCCGCGGCTTTGTGCGCGAAGACGGCCTTGTGGGCATACGTAACGAAATTTGGATTGTTAACACAGTGGGTTGTGTAAATAAAATTGCAGAGCGTATCGCAAAAATTGCTAACCACCGCTGGGGCAGCCGCATTGACGGTATTTTCACCTTTGTGCATCCCTACGGATGCTCGCAATTAGGTGACGACCATACCCACACCCAAGATGTTTTAGCAAATATGGTGCGGCACCCAAACGCGGGCGGCGTGCTGGTTTTGGGCCTTGGTTGCGAAAACAACAATATACCGGAATTTAAACAAGCCCTTGGCAGCTGGAACGACAACCGCGTAAAATTCCTTAACGCCCAGGACGTGGACGATGATGTTGCCGCCGGCCTCGAAATTATTGAACAACTTGTGCAATATGCCGAAAAATTTACACGACAAGAAGTGTCCATTGAAAATCTCGTCATCGGCCTTAAATGCGGCGGCAGCGATGGCTTTTCCGGCATCACCGCAAACCCCCTCGTGGGGCGGCTTTCCGATGATATTATCGCCCATGGCGGCACATCCATCCTAACGGAAGTGCCCGAAATGTTTGGCGCCGAAACCATTTTAATGAACCGCTGTGAAAACCAAGAGGTTTTTGACAAAACCGTGAAACTGATTAACGATTTTAAACAATATTTCATCAAGCATGACCAGGAAATTTACGAAAATCCATCTCCCGGCAACAAGGACGGCGGCATTTCCACCCTTGAGGACAAGTCCCTTGGCTGCACCCAAAAGGGTGGCACCGGCCACGTGGTGGATGTGCTGGACTATGGCGAAACCGTGCGCAAGCGCGGCCTAAACCTGCTGCAAGGCCCCGGCAACGACATCATCGCCGTTACAAACCTTATGGCCGCAGGGGCCCACATCGTGCTTTTCACCACGGGGCGCGGCACGCCGCTGGGTGCGCCGATACCCACGGTTAAGGTCTCCAGCAACACACAGCTTGCACAAACAAAGTCCTCTTGGATAGACTTTAACGCGGGCACCCTGCTGGAAGGCGAAGAAATGGACGATATTGCCGCAAGGTTTTTCAGCTACATCATAGATGTGGCCAGCGGCAATGCCCAAACCAAAAACGAAATTAATGATTATCGAGAAATTTCCATCTTTAAAGATGGTGTAATCCTATAATCGTTAATATATATTAATCGGCCTAAAAAGCCAAAATGAAAGGATGATTTTTATCATGAAACGTTTTATTAAAGGAATTTCTACACTGCTGGTGGTAGCCCTTTTAGCCGCCTGTACACCGGCAGGCACAACCCCAGACCCAACGCCAACACCAGAAGCTACACCGGAAGCTACACCTACCGCAACACCCGCACCTACGCCGGCTGCCGGCGCTGGAGCCACTCCAACCGGCGAATGGTCCCCCGCTGATGAAGGCGATATAACCATAAGCGTATCCTGGTGGGGCGTTGACGCGCGGGCGGATGCCTATGAGGCAGCTTTTGACATCTTTAGAGCAAGGTATCCAAATGTTACCATCACAACGGACTGGGGCGCTTTCGGCGGCCATCTTGACAACCTTATCATCCAGCTTGGTGCCGGCACAGAGCCGGATTTGATGCAGGTTAACTATGCCTGGGTGCATTCATTAGCGCCGGATGGCAACAATGTGTTCTTAGATTTGAACACCGTATCAAATATCCTAGATCTTTCAGAATGGACTGGGCGTGACCTGGCGTTTATGAGAGTGGGATACCAAATTGCAGCCGTTCCTCATGGCATGAACGGGCGCGTTGTTGTCTACAATCGCCTTATGATGGAAGAATTCGGCTTATCGTCCTTTCCTCAAACCGTTGAACAGCTAATTGAAGTTGGTGCCCGGATTGCCGAAGGCAACAACCTTAATATGGATATGGGGCAAAACCGCCATATCTTAGCTAACTTGGATAACCTTCTCTTCGACCTCTCAATCCTAACCTGGCTGTATGCTGCAACAGAAAACACATTGCAGTCCGGCGGCCAAATGCTGCATACAGTGCAGCAAGTTCAAGCTGTTTTCGACGTGGTAGGCGAATTGCAAGCAAGCGGCGCTGTGCAAAACCCATTGCAAGAGCCAACCGGCAACTTTGTTAACCACAACGACCCATTATGGACAGAAGGCCGCGCAGGCGGTGCTTTGGTTTGGGTTTCTGACGTGCAAAACTTCATGAACACCTTCGGCGAACCCGGAGACGAAAACTGGGGCGACCTTGGCGTAGCCATACTACCCATACCTGAAGGCGGAAGATATATCACAATGCAGCGTCCGTCTTTGGGACATGCAATATCCGCAAACACCCAACATCCGGAAGTTGTGGCATATCTTCTTAACTTCCTATACACAGATGAAGAAGCCATCCTTGCCATAGGCAACACCTTGGGCGTGCCTTTCTCTCGCACTGCTGAAGCCGTAGCCATCGCTAATGACATCATCCTTCAGCCTCAAATGGAAGGTATGGAAATATTGGGCTGGGCCATGGGCGTTATCGACGAATATTTTGAAGACCCACGTCTTAGAAATCCCCGCCTTGCCATCTATGAAGAATTTAGACATGGCGCTATCGACAGCGCAACAGCTGCACAAAGATTTATAAGCGAGCAACAGGCGGCATTGGATGCTGTCTTTAGTGAATAATGTCGGCCCCAGCAGACAATGCCGCCAAAAAAGCTAATGTACGCAAAAAAATTAAGCTAACTGCATACTTCCTGTTAATACCGTGGTTTCTCGGAATCACGGTATTCAGGCTGTATCCTATGGTAATGAATTTGTACTACAGCTTTACAGATTTTCATCCTCTGGGCGAACCAATATGGATAGGCATAGAAAACTATCGCCATATGTTTACAATAGACCCTGTTTTTTGGCCGTCTGTACGAGCAACGCTGTTTTATGTGCTTATAGGCACGCCCTTGGTAATGGCGGCGGCATTTTTCATAGCCTTTGTGTTAAATTTCAAGCTAAAAGGTGTAAATTTGTTTAGAACAGTATATTACATCCCGTCTATTTTGGGCGGCAATGTGGCTGTTTCCATATTGTGGGTACGTATGTTTCACCCCATTGGCCCTGTAAACACAGTGCTTAACACCTTTGGCATAGAACATATCAATTGGTTTGGCCAGCCAACTTTCGCGCCCTTTACGTTGATAATATTGTCCGCGTGGCAGTTTGGCTCTGTTATGCTTATTTTCTTGGCGGCATTGCAAAATGTCAGCCCAACCCTATACGAAGCGGCGGATATAGACGGGGCCCGCAAATGGCGCCAGCTTTTCGCCATAACACTGCCCATCATCACACCGGTTATGCTGTTTAATTCTATCAACGTACTTCTGCGCCACTTCCAAGAATTTAACGCAGCAGCCCTGATAACAGGCGGCGGCCCCCTTAATTCTACACGTTTTCTAAACCTATATATCTACGAAATGGCGTTTCCGCAGCTGCGCCTTGGATACGCATCCGCACTTACATGGATTTTGCTGGCAGGTATCGGCGTCTTAACAGCCATCCTGTTTACAACAAGTCGACGCTGGGTGCATTATAGCGATTAAAGGAGGGATTTTATGACATTGCAAGAACCAAAGCAAAGCAGGTTTAAAAAATCCCACATCAACGCCATCATAAGGTATATCATCCTGATATTCATCGGGTTTATCCTTATCTATCCAATACTTTGGATGTTTGGCGCGTCCTTTAAAGAAAATGCGGATATCTTCGGCAGTGTAGCCCTTTTGCCGCCATTTGAAAGAATTGTGTGGGACCATTTTCCAGCCGCGTGGCAGTTGTCCACCCATAACACCATCGCGTTTTATTACATGAACACCCTGCGCTTTTTAGTGCCCCGGGTGCTGTTTACAATACTTTCTTGCACCATCACGGCCTACGGCATATCGCGCTTTAATTTTCCGGGCAAAAAAATCTTCTTCACTGTGGTTATTGTAACGCTGTTGATGCCGGAAGTTGCCTTTAGGATACCTGTTTACGTCCTTATGCGCGACCTTGGCCTGCTTAACACCTTTACATCCCTGTGGATACAGGATGCTTTTGCGGTAAATTCGTTTTTCGTGTTTATGATAATACAATTTATGCGCACCATCCCAAGAGAGCTGGACGAAGCCGCCGCCATTGACGGCTGCAACGCCCTGCAAACCTTGTGGTATATCTTGGTGCCTGTGCTTCGCCCCATCATCATATCTGTGGGACTTTTCACCTTTATGTGGGGCATGAACGACTATCTCGGCCCCCTCATCTACCTTACGGGCGCGGAAAACCGCCCGCTTTCGCTGGCGCTGGCCGCTATGGTAGACTTTGATGTGCTGGTGCCTTTCGGCAGGGTATTTGCCGCGGCATCCCTGGGCCTTCTGCCTACAATTGGCATTTTCTTCGCTTGTTCCAGATTTTTCGTGGAAAGCGTTACCAATTCAGGCGGTAAAGAATAATTTATGGAATTTTATGGGGTCGGCCATGGCTGGCCCCATAAACTTCATTTGGAGAATTATGCTAATTATCAGAAGACTTTTGGCCAATGTGGTTGATGTCGCAGTGTTTTTCCTTACGCTGGTAGGTTCTATGACCATTTTCATGCCCTTTATGGAAAGACAGGCGGGCAACCCTATGCTTGCGGCGGCAGCAACCTTTGTGGTTGTTGTTGCAGTGCCCCTTGCCCTGCAATATCCCTTTGTGCGCGTCAACCAAACAATTGGCAAGGCCTTTTTTGGCCTGCGCATCGTGTCCACAAACCCTATACGCGATGTTACGCCATCCATCATCTTCCAGCGGGAAGTTTTCGCCAAGGTGATGTCGGTGTATTTGATGTGCTTGCCGGTGCTGTGGGGGCAGGAAGGCGGCCATGAGAAGGCAACGGAAACGAAAGTGATATCCGGACAAGCCGTGTCGGGTAAACCCGACTAAAAGTAACGGCTACAAGCCACGGCCCGAGTTTAGTCGGAATCTTTAGCCGACTTTAGTCGACACGGGTTCACAAGTCAAGCACGCATCAACAGGGGGTACAAGATGAAAGAAAAATACGCAAATATTCTAAAGTTCGTTGACGGCCTTTTGGCCCGCTCTACACCCGCAGAGCCCGCATGGAATATAGAGCATGTCATCGAAAAAATGCCACCAAAATGGAATTATATCGACGGTTGCATGATAAAGGCCGTGTTGGATTTGTATTACGCAACCCAAGACAAAAAATATCTGGATTTTGCAAAGGGCTTCATCGACTTTTTCGTGGACGATGACGGCAAAATCCTTGGATATGATGTGGAAGAATATAATTGTGATAACATAAATATGGGTAAGGTGCTGTACGATTTGTATGATATCAATGGCGACGCCAAGTATCGCGCTGCAATTGATTTGCAATACAGCCAGCTTTTGGGCCAACCCCGCATTAACGCAGGCAATTTTTGGCACAAGCTGATATACCCGCACCAAGTATGGCTTGATGGCCTGTACATGGTGCAGCCCTTTTACATGGATTATGAAACCCGCTTTGGCAACACAGAGAATGTTGCTGACAGCATCAAACAGTTTCAAAATGCCCGCACTTTTATGCGCGACACCGCCACAGGCCTTTTCTACCACGGATACGACGAAAGCAAGGAAATGTTTTGGGCCAACAAAGAAACCGGCCTATCTCTTAACTTCTGGAGCCGCTCTATGGGCTGGTATGCCATGGCTTTGGTGGATACGGCAGAAAAGCTGGGCGCGCAATACGCAAACGAAGTCGATGTTTTGAAATCCCAACTAAAAGAATTGCTTGACGCGCTACTAAAAGTACAGGACGCCGAAAGCAAGCTCTTTTACCAAGTGACTGACAAAGGCCACTTGCCGGGCAACTATCTTGAAACCAGCGGCAGCTGCGCCATCGCCTATGCCCTGATGAAGAGCGTGCGGCTGGGATATCTGCCGGATGAATATTTCGACAAGGGCCTTGAGATTTTTCATGGCGTGATGGGCCACAAGCTGGTGCTGGATGACGGCATGTTTGCCCTAAAAGATGTCTGCCTTGTGGCCGGCCTTGGCGGTATGCCCGGCAGAGGCGATTACAAGCTGCGCGACGGCACTTTTGAATATTATATCTCCGAGCCCCGTGTCGATAACGACGCCAAAGGCGTGGCACCGTTTTTGTTTTCATTTGCAGAAATTTTAAGGAGGAACAAACCATGAAAATTGGCGTAAGGGCCCATGATTTTGGGCGACATTCGGCGGCAGAGCTTCCCAAGATAATCCGTGGTGCAGGCTTTGAGGCCGTGCAGCTGGCCATACCCAAGGCCATCACAGGCATAGCCACCTTCTCCGAAGTTGACGACTATTTGCTAGAAACTATCCGCGAAAATTTTGACGCGCAGCAGCTTGAAATATCCGTGCTGGGCTGTTATATCGAGCCTTCGCTGCCCGATAGACAGGAACGCCTCGCCCATGTGGAAAACTTCAAGCTGGGCCTTGCCCATGCCGCAAAATTGGGCGTAAGGATAGTAGGCACGGAAACGACAGGTTTTGATATTGACGCACCGGAGCCTGTGCGCGAAGAGGCTTATCAACTGCTAAAAGACAGTATGCTTCGCATGGCCGAAGCCGCCGAAAAACACGGCGTTTTCATAGGCATAGAGCCTGTGGCAGAGCATACCCTTAACACACCGCAGCTTACGGCGCGCCTGTTTGAAGAAGTGGGCTCTGACAAGCTGCGCATCATCTTCGACCCCGTAAACCTGCTGCTGGCACGCACCGCCGAAGTCCAAACGCAAATTTACGATGCCCTTTTTGACAGCCTTGCCGACAAAATTGCCGTGCTGCACATGAAAGATGTCGTTATGGAAAGCAGCGAAAAGGTTTGGCGCAACATCGGCGATGGCATTGTAGACTACGACCATATTTTTGACTGGTTGCACGCTCATAAGCCCAAAATCCCTTTGCTTCGTGAGGATGCGAAGATGGACAGCTATCAAAAAGATATGTCCGCCATGGCGAAACTTGCAAAGCGCAGTGATTTGCCATGATAAAGGATTTGATTGAAAGACACGGCAAAAAGAGGGTATTTGTCATCAGCTACGCCGCCCTCTTCGTTTTGCTTGCAATAATATATTTCGCAATGTATCGCGCAGAGCATACCTACGCCTTTGGCGAAGCCACACTGCGCGTAACTTCCGTGGACTTTTTCACCGGCGACGTGGAAGCAAGGGATGGGGACGGCAATGTCATTATAATAACCAGGAGATGGCCTTGGCTGCACCTTCCCGATATGCCGCTGTTTTTACAGTCTTCAAACGATTTCACGATACAATATTTGGACAAAACCATCACATACTCCATAATCAATGACGAAGAGGGTCACCGCAGGGTTTACACCTTTTCGGATGGCACACAAGCCGTAGCTTTTACGCCACCTATAATTGACCGGTCACCTGCCTTGGACACAAGATATATGCTGATTTTCGAGACCACCTTGCAGCACGAGGAAGCCGCCCTTATGCACTGGCTAATTGGCTTTGCCCACAACCACACCCCAGTGCAAACTTATGTTATGCTGGCTACTTTTAGCGCAGCCCTTTTGCCCCTTGGCCTTGGGTTTCTCCTGTATCCCGAAGTTTTTTGGCAATTGAGGATGACCCTTTTGGTGCGCGGCGGCAAGCCAAACGAAAACGTGCTGGTGTTGTATACTATCAGCGGCGTTATCATCATGGCCCTTGCCTTTGCGCCTGCCATAATTCTTTTGCTTTAGGAGCTCTTTATGCCGTCATTAAGCTTTTCCGGATGGTATGTCGCAGCATAACGGGCGAACACAGTTCGCCCCTACTGCCGCGTAATTTCGATAACCGGCGGTACACGGGGTTAAACCGGCCTACATCGTAGGCACAACATTTACAAAAATATCCTCATCATTTTCTTTAAGCTCTCTTTCAATTTTACGCTCTTCCGGGCTTTCATGCCCATCATCAACCACCTTTTGCACATCCTCAAACATATCGGCGGCAGTATTTACAGCCACCCAAGTAATTTCGCTGTTTTGCGATTTTATATCCGCCACAATGCGCTTTTTAAGGGCGATAAGCTCTGCGTCATCGTGCTCGCGTACCAAGCTTAGGCCCACCACCGCCACGCTGCCATCAACCCGCACATTGCAATCTTCAACTTCTGCAAGTCCCGCCAGATAATTTGCTATGCGCGTTGCCGTAGCTTCTGTATCATGGTTTTGCGCGCCGCAAGAAGCCAATAAAGCCATCAAAATCAAAAGCAACAAGCTTTTTTTCATTTTGCACCTCTTTTTTCTTTTATTCTTGATGGATTTATGTTATATTAGTAATAAAGTATTTTCCAAATAAACTAGCAGGAGGAAAAATATGCACACATATGCACGAAGACACCATAGGGTGGCCGCAAAGGAAGCGGCTTTAAGCCCACAAGGGCAAATTGTAAGATTGAAAAAGAATAAATACAAAATTGCGGCGGTGGGGCTGGCCGTGGCTTTGCTTGTTTGTGTAAAATGGTTTATAATTGGATATTTGGCGGGTAGCAGAAATGATTGCGAGTGATGCCATAGCGCAGTATACAGGGGTGGCGTTATGAAGCTAGGCATGGTGGGCCTTCCAAATTCCGGCAAAAGCACCCTGTTTAATGCCCTAACAGGCAGCCGTGCCGCCGCCGGGAACTATCCATTTTCCACCGTGGACAAAAATGTGGGCATTGTGCCCGTGGCAGATGCGCGTCTTCCCATACTGCAAGAAATTTACGCTGCAAAAAAGCTTATACAAGCCACCATCGAATTTGTTGACATCGCAGGCCTTGTGCGCGGAAGCAGCGGCGGCGGCGGCCTTGGCAACAAGTTTCTTTCCCATATCCGTGAAATGGACGGGCTGGTGCAGGTGGTGCGCTGTTTTGACGACGAAAATGTAACCCATGTGGACGACAGCATCGACCCCGCCCGCGACATAGAAACCATAGGCCTAGAGCTGATTTTCGCTGATATGGAGACTGTCACTAAGCGTATAGACAAGGTGAAGAAGGAAAACAAAAGCGGCAAAGGCGGCCGCGAGGAAATTGCTTTGCTAGAGCGTCTTTTGGCCCATCTTGAAGACGAAAAACCCGTAAGCGACCTTGACGCGACAGCCGACGAGCGTAAAATGCTTGCTCATATGGGTCTGCTAACCAACAAGCCCATGATATATGTGGCCAATGTGGATGAGGACGGTATAGATGGCAACGATTATACCGCCAAAATGCGAGACTTTTTGGCCACCATAGGTGCAGAAGATGCCATGTACATTGTGGCGGCCAAGGTAGAAGAAGAGCTTGTGGACTTTGATGGCGAAGACCAAAAAAAGGAGTTTCTTGCGGAGCTTGGCATAACCCATAGCGGCCTTGACCAAGTGACAGCCGCGGGCTATCGTGCGCTAAGCCTAATGTCTTTCCTTACAGGTGGCCCGCGTGAAGTGCGCGCCTGGACGATACCCATGGGTACTACAGCCGTTGCCGCCGCAGGCAAAATCCACAGCGATATAGAGCGCGGCTTCATCCGCGCGGAAATTGTAAACTATGCTGACCTCACAGAAAAAGGCACCTACAACGCCTGCAAAGACGCGGGGCTGGTGCGTTTGGAAGGCAAGGAGTATATAGTAAAAGAGGGGGACATCATCCTCTTTAGGTTTAACGTATAAAATTCAAAACCTTAAACCACGGAAGTCACAGAAGGACACGGAAAAGGGCTGAAGTACTTTCCGTGTCCTTCTGTGACTTCCGTGGTTATAAAAATTAGTTTTTTTCAAACAGTCTATTCATCCTATCTGACATGCTATCTCGCCGCTTTTTCGTAAGCTCGATATCAATAGCAAAGGAATTTTCATGCAATCGACGGATAACATCTCCTTCTTTTGCACCTTTCGGAAGGTGTGCCCGGCTAATTTCCAGCTTCGCGCCTGTTTCCAGACATTCACAAACGCCTATGCCGTTTTCTATCCTGTCAATAACATAAATCATCAGTCACACTTCCCTTCAATCATGATAAATACGCAAATTAAGGCCATCCGTCACAATCGCTACGTTTCCATGCAAATCGGTGCGGTATATTCTTATGCCGGCGGCTTGCAACCTGTTCATCACTGCATTATGCGGATGGCCATATCCGTTGTCAGCACCCACGCTTATCACTGCAATTCCAGGATTTACGGCATCCAAGAAGTCCTGCGCGGTGCTGGTGGTGCTTCCGTGGTGCCCCACATGCAGCACATCCGCCGAAAGGTTATGGCCCGCCTCTATCATCTCCATTTCAGAAGGCACCTCGGCATCCCCCGTAAAGATAAAGCTGGTAGCACCAAAAGCAACCCGCAGAGAAACAGAATAGTCGTTAAGATTAGCATGGCCGGCTGAATTTGGCGCAATTATCGTAAATCTGGCATCGCCCACGGCAAAAATACTGCCAGCGATGGGCTCTTGCACAGGTATGTTATTATTTTCAATTGCATCCAGAAAACGCTCGAAAGTAAGGGTAGTGTGTGCCACAGGCGGCATGATAACAGTGCCCACGGAAAAGGTGTTTAACACATGCACCAGCCCGCCAATATGGTCCGCATGGGGATGCGTCGCCACAACATATGTAATATGCGTCACCCCCGCCCGCCGCAGATAGTCCGCAACGCGCTCTCCCATGTGATTATCGCCGCCGTCAATCAAAACACTTCCTTGTGGCGTTTGTATCAGCACAGCTTCGCCCTGCCCCACATCAATAAAATGCACGACAGCCTCACCTTCCACAGGCACTATCAGCTGGCCACCTGCACCAAAAAGCCCATCAGCCACCATATCCCACGTATCTCTTGCTGTCTGTACAGTAAAATTGCGCAAATCGGCGTTTCCTGCGAAGGCGTAGCCCAAAAATCCGGACAATATCAAAACAGACAACAAAAATAAGAAATACGCTACCCCTCTTCGCCTGGCAGACCTTCTTAGCTTTCTTGACGACCGCCTTGGCTTCTTGCCAGAAGCCGTGCGACTTTTCGCCGTTTTCGCTTTGCTTTTATTTTTCTTCGTGCTCAATATTTTCTCCTTAATTATAGCTATATATAAAACCGTAAAAAGGGTGGCAATGTTTGCCAAACCCTTCATTCAAAATAAGAACTATTAAAACGGCGCTTGTCCGTCTGTTTGTTTCGGCGGAAACAACCGGACAAGCACCTAAGTCCTTAGACCTAAGAAAATTATAACCCACTTAGGGCTATTTGTCAACCACAACAAAAAAGGGCAGCCGCTACGGCTACCCTTCGCATTTCTCTTTCTTCTTTTCCTTTTCATCCCCCTGCAAAAGTGCCAATATATTGCGCAGCTTTTGGGGCACAGGCAACCCCAGCAAGCTCCAATTTTCTAAAAGCGAGATGCCCTCGCTTGCAATAAAATACGAGATGGTTATGCTGCGCAAAAGGCCGCCCATTTCCATGATGCTGTCTATTATGTTGGACACAGCTACAATGGACATTATGCCTATCTTTTTCGCGCCGCCTATAAGCATCTTGTCCGATGCCAGTTCTTTCAAAACCAAGGCCTTTATAAACCCTGAAATAAAGTCTATTATAATCATGGCTATAAGGGCCGACAAAAGGGCGTCAAGGCCGCCAAAAAGATATGTCACCAGGCTAATTGACGCCGCCACAATCCCTCTGATGTAAATATTTTCTAATAATATCATAATCCCCTCCTCTCATAATAATGATTTTCTAACCACGGAAATCACGGAAGGACACGGAAAAAACCTTTGTCCTTAGAACCTGTTTACTATCTCGCTTTCGTCATATTTTCGAGCGTTTTTTCCCAGGGCAAGGCGCGCGCGACCCAGCGGTTTGCTACGCAAACTGGGCGAAGCCCACTTTCGCAGAGCGAAAGCGCCAAGGCATATAACAAGAATATCTGCTAGGAGCGCGCAACGCGGCCATGTGGAAAATAAGCCGGAAATATGGCGGAATGGAGATAGTAAACAGGTTCTTAGGCACTTTTCCGTGTAATTCTGTGTATTCCGTGGTTTTTAAATATTCACTATTTGTCCAAACACCGCCACTTCGGGCGCCGCGCATACAAGATAATCATCGTCTGCCACATGCCACGTTCCCGCTTTTACAACAGTGGTGCGGCTATCATTAACCAAATAAACATCCCTAGTTGCAGAAACCGACAGCCCTTTAAAGATGCTGCCCAAAACCACCCCTTGCGTCACCGCCTCAAAATGCCCAAGATACACCACATTGCCTTTTACAGCAAAAACCATGCTTTCAGTGGCCCCTAGCCCAAAGTTTTCCAGTATTTCAGGCGATGGCGGCAACAGTCTGCTTGTGCCCGTCTCTGCATCAAAAACACCCCACTCCACCGAAGGCCGCCACAAGCTTGCATGGCCGGACCTCATGTGAAAATATCGGCTGCCGCCCCGCACCACCGCGCTTTTGTTCAGCGCGCGGCCCATATTAAAGCTTGTCAGTGCATAGTCCCGGTCATAACAATAAAAATGGTTGTTGCCAAATTCTGTAGCCACATAAACCAAATGCTTTCCATCCGTGCCCACAGGAAGCAGATGCCCATTAACAATATTTGGATGCACCATCGGTATCCAGCCAAAAACATTAAGGCTCCAACGTATATGCCTGTCCGGCGTGGTTATAACATGGTCATCACCAAAGGCCGTGATGCTCGCCAGCTTGTAATTAATATTTTGGTTGATATTGGGCAAAAGCCCCGTTGGCACAGGCTCCGTGGTTGTAGCCGTAAAACGGTCTATCAGCCTGCCGTTGGGCGGCACGCCATCCCTGGCCGCCACAATGGGGTTTAACCCCTCAGCAGAAAGGCTTACGGGCCCTATCGTCAAAGTCTCCTCAGGCCAAACAGTAGTCGTACCAAAAGTCCAGCTAAGCTCATCCAAATTAAAGCTGTCCAGCCAAGCCGTCGCAGGGTTTACGCCATCCCAATCCCTTCCCGCAACAAAAAGCCTGTTGCCAAAAACCCCAAAATCATCAATACCACCCAAATTCACAATCTTGCGATTTTCGCTGACCACCACATCCCACGCCATCGTAGCCATATCAAATATCGCCACATCGTATGTAAAACCATTATATTCAGCCATGCGGCCAAGCGTTACAAACCACTTGCCGCTATAGGCCACCACAACGGGGCTCTCGCCCATATCCACAGGACAAGGCGGTAACGTCGTCCAAGACGACGCCTCAGCCCCATGGGCAAACCCCCGCCGCGGCACCCCCGCCAGCGGCCGATAATAAAAGCTACCCTGCACATCACCCTTTTGCAAAAGCATATTCATATTATCAGCATCATGGCGCGTCCCCGCCACCCGCACCTCATTAACCAAATTAATCTCGGCCCATTCAGCCACAACACGGCCATTACGGTCCGTTATATTGTATCGTGTCCCAAAATCTAAGCCATTGGGATTGTGTTGTCAAGGACTGTTTTGAAAATCGTAATAAGATTATCTTGAAAATCGTCTGCAAATGTGATACCATTATATTGCGTAATTATGTTCGGAAGGGGAGCGTTTTATGAAGAAAAATAAATTGGTTGCCCCTGTGCTTAAATGGGTTGGCGGCAAACGACAATTACTCGATACACTTACTCCACTACTTCCTAAGAGGATTAATGCGTATTGCGAGCCGTTTGTAGGCGGTGGTGCGTTG
>WQVI01000037.1 GCA_009781625.1 Defluviitaleaceae bacterium
AATCCAGCCTACGTCAATTTCAAAATTTATACTCATCGGCCAACTGGATTGCTTCGGACTTGTACCATGCCATAAATTCAACCATCGTAGTCCTCGCAATGACAATTGTACTATCACGGACTTCCAATTAGCAACGCAACGTCCAACTGTCATTGCGAGGCCAACGGCAGCTGAAAAGCCAATACAGCCCAAGGCCGAAGCAATCCAGCAACCTCAACACCAAAAACTATTGACACAATTTGTAGATTTATTGTATAATAAAATTGTAAAAAAGGTGTGGCAATGTTTGCCAGCATCTTCATACAAGAATAAGGGCAATAAAAAAGTGCGGTTGTCCGTCGCAAGCATCGAAACCTAGTCCGGACAACCGCCAAGAGGCCCTTACAAGCCTGAGAATACTATAACTCACTCAGGCTTATTTGTCAAGCAGCAATGCCGACAAAGAGGGCACAAGAAGGGTGGGTCATTTTTATGTCCGAAAACAAAAACTGTGTTAATGATGCATCTGACATAGATGTAGTAACCGAAAAATACTATCTGGATGCTATCAACTTCTTTATGGAAAGACGGCCTATTTTGTATCAAAACATCAGGCAGATGGTAGAAAATATGTCGGAAGAGCAGCTTGCGGAAGAGAAGAGAAAGATAGTGGAGCGGCTGGATGAAAAGCATTGATAAACAACGACTCAGGATAAACACGAATCTCATGAATTTCTGTGCCCTCAGGAAGGCACCGCCGCTGCCCGTCAATAAGCACGGTAAAATATCCAACACCCTCTATACTTGACGCATTTATCAGCAATATGCGCACAAATTCCCATTCAAAATGCGTGCCCCCATAATTTAGCACCTCAGGCGAAAGATTTATCACCAGATGGGCATACTCTGCATGGAAAAACACATCAAAAACCCTTACATCCAAAGGAACATAATATAAATTATCAGCATTGTCAAAAATCTCAGAGAAAACTAGCAGGGCCCTGGCCTCTATGCAAGGCCCTGCGGCCGCATCCGCCTCTTTTGCGCCAACAACTTGCGGGAAGGTAAAGATGAGGGCCAGCAGCAGCAAAGCAATTATTATTTTCATAGGTATAGTCTCCTTGGCAAAAATTTCCTGTACTTAATTATTGCCCAAGGCTGGCCCTAATTCAACCAAAATCGCGTACAAATATCCTTCAAAAAAAGTTTGGTACTTTTCATTTTCACCAGCATGTGATATATTAAGGGTAAACATGAGCGAAAAGACAAGGAGGCGCAAAAAAATGACAATTGCAAACCCTATTTTAAAAGGCTTTAACCCAGACCCAAGCATTTGCAGGGTTGGTGAGGATTATTACATCGCCACGTCCACATTTGAATGGTTTCCCGGCGTGCAGATACATCATTCTAAGGATTTAAAAAATTGGCGTCTGGTGGCGCGGCCGCTAAACCGCGTGGAGATGCTGGATATGCGTGGCAATCCCGATAGCGGCGGCGTTTGGGCGCCTCAGCTAAGCTACCATGCGGGGCAGTTTTGGCTGATATACAGCGATATGAAGGTGGTTAGCGGGCCTTTTAAAGAGGGCGCAAACTATCTCACAACCTGCACCACCATTGACGGAGACTGGAGCGACCCCGTATATCTCAATTCCTCGGGCTTCGACCCCTCGATGTTTCATGATGACGATGGCAAACAATATTTGGTAAATATGTTTTGGGACCATCGCGAAGGCAACCACCATTTTTACGGCATTGTGCTGCAACAATATTCCAATTTTCGCGAGCGCTTGGTGGGCCAGCCGCAAATTATCTTTAAGGGCACCGATTATAGAGTGACAGAGGCTCCTCATCTTTACAAAATTGGGGATTATTACTATCTCTTAACGGCGGAAGGCGGCACGGGATATGGCCATATGGCTACAATTGCGCGCTCGAAGGATATCCAAGGGCCATATGAGGTGCATCCGGAAAACCCACTGATAACCAGTAGGTTTTACCCAGAAAATACGCTGCAAAAGGCGGGCCATGCGTCTATTGTGCAAGCCCATGACAACCAATGGTATATGGTATATTTGATGGGTCGTCCTGCAAAAGGTGATGGAAAGTATTTGGATAAATATGGGCAATATGCTAAGGAAGAAAACCTTAACCGTGGGTATTGCTCTCTTGGACGTGAGACCTCTATTGCAAAGCTGGAATGGCGGGACGACTGGCCCTATGCTGTGGGCGGGAATCAGCCCTCGGCTACCATTGAGACGGATTTGCCAGAGCATCCTTGGCCGCAAGATTGGCTGGGTGTTGACCATTTTGATGATGATAAGCTAAACATTCATTACCAAACCCTGCGTATTCCCTTGGATGAAGAAGCCGCGAATTTAACTGAAAATCCCGGGCATTTACGGCTTTATGGCAAACAATCTCTCACATCGACCTTTACGCAAGCCCATGTGGCACGACGCTGGGAGAGCCTTAATTTTGATACTGGGTGTGCTGTGGCCTTTGAACCCAAGACGATACAGCAAATGGCGGGTTTGACAAATTATTACAATACGCAAAACTGGACTACACTGTGTGTTGCATGGCATGAGGAAAAGGGCCGCGTGCTGGACGTGATGACGATGGAAAATGGGGCTTTTTCTAATGTATTAAAAGGCAAGGAAATTGTAGTGCCGGAAAGTGCGGAATATGTGCATATGAAAGCAGAAGTGCGCGGAGATGCGTATACATACCACTTTTCCTTTGATGGAAGCAATTGGCAGAGAATTGACGCAGAATTTGACACCTATAAACTTTCTGACGACTTTACCCAGGGCGCGGCATTTACGGGGGCTTTTGCGGGTATGTTTTGCATGGACGGCAGCGGCGTGAAGCTGCCAAGGACATATGCGGACTTTGACTACTTTGTGTATCAAGAAAGATAGAATTTGGGAGGCCTAGAGATGTTTGTGCCAGAAGCGGTTTTTAGCGACGAGACGGCGAACTTTGTAAACCCGCCGGAGCCAAATCCGGGCGATATAATTGAGATAACCTTGCGTTGTGCAAAAGATGGCGCGGATACTGTTTTTCTTCATGCGACAGGCCTTGGGATACCCATGGTAAAGTCCGACAGCAACGATGTGTTTGATTTTTACAGCGTGCATCTGGAAATAAACAGCATCATAAAGTATTGTTTTGCCATTGAATTCAGCGGGGAGAAGCATTTTTACAACAAACGCGGCCTGTCAGATGAAGCTGATGAAAACTACTTTTTCACCATTGTGCCGGGTTTTAAGACGCCTAATTGGGCGAAAAACGCCGTGATGTATCAAATTTTTGTGGACCGCTTTTATAACGGCGATGTGACAAATGATGTAAAAAATTCGGAATATCTTTATATGGGGATGTTGGCGAAAAAGGTGGATGATTGGGCTGCACCCTTGCAAAACATGGATATTTGCAATTTTTACGGCGGGGATTTGGCAGGCGTTATGCAAAAGATGGAATACTTGGCAGACCTTGGCGTGGAAGTAATATACTTTAACCCATTGTTTGTGTCGCCATCTACCCACAAATACGACATACAGGATTATGATTATATTGACCCGCATTTTGGTGTTATTGTAAATGATGGCGGCGAAACCCTTAGTTTTGATGGATTGGACAATCGGTATGCAACTATGTATGTGCAAAGAACTACAGACAAACAGAACCTTGAAGCCAGCAATGAATTGATGATAAAATTGATACAACTTGCCCACAAAAACGGCATAAAAGTCATATTGGATGGGGTTTTCAATCATTGCGGCGCATTCAATAAATGGATGGATACAGAGGGTTTTTATGGCGATGGCTATGAGGTTGGTGCGTATCATTCGCAAAGTAGCCCTTATGTGGACTATTTTCTGTGGCGCGAGGACGGTAAATGGCCGAAAAACAAGCACTATGATGCCTGGTGGGGCCATGATAATCATCCTAAATTGAATTTTGAGGGTAGCCGAGAACTTTATGATGAGATATTGAGGGTAGCGGCAAAATGGGTGTCGCCGCCCTTTAACGCCGATGGTTGGCGACTGGACGTAGCGGCGGACTTGGGCCTTAGCCGCGAATTCAATATAAAATTTTGGGCGGATTTTCGTGACGCGGTGAAAAAGGCTAATCCCGAGGCCATCATCATTGCAGAGCATTACGGCGACCCTTCAGATTGGCTGGATGGCCGCGGCTGGGATAGCGTTATGAACTACGATGCCTTTATGGAGCCTGTTTCATGGTTTTTCACGGGGATGCAAAAGCATAGCGAGGCTTTTTCGCGGGATGCGCTGTGCGATGCGGCCGCACTCGAGGGGGCCATGCTGCATTGGATGGCAAAAATGCCCTATCCTGCGGCACATACAGCAATGAACCAGCTTTCAAACCACGACCACAGCCGCTTTTTAACGCGCACCAATGGCCGCGTTGGCCGCCTGCATACAATAGGTGCTGCCGCAGCGGATGCCGGGGTGCGAAAGGCCATAATGTTGGCGGCTGTTGCTATGCAATTTACCTGGCCCGGCTGCCCTACGGTGTATTACGGCGATGAGGCGGGGCTTTGCGGCTGGACAGATCCTGATAATCGTAGGCCATACCCTTGGGGTAACGAAGATAAAATACTTTTAGAATTTCATAAAAAAATTATAAATATACACAAACAGTATACCGCATTGCGGGGTGGGTCGCTTGTGTTTTTGCTGACGGACTATGGCGTGTTAAGTTATGGCCGATGGGATGCGTACCAAAGCGCGGTTTGCGTATTTAATAACAATGCGCAATGTGCGGACATTGAAATACCCGTTTGGCGGGCAAATGTCGCGCTAAACGGGCAGATGGAAATGATTATTATGACGCGCGATGGCGACTTTTCTGTTGAAACCAAGGCCTTTGTGGTTGATGACGGCATGATGTGCGTGCATATGCCGCCGTTTTCTTCAGCTATATGGGTGGCTTCGTAGGGCTGGGGGTGCCTCGTCGGCTAAAGCCGACAGCGGCTTGCGGCTTGAAAGCCGCCGACGTACGGGCTTGTAGCCATTACTTCCAGTCGGGTTTACCCGACATGACGGACTACTGCTAGGCCCGCTTAATCCTCTCCATCACAGGCCCCATAACATCCGCCCACGCCTTTAGGGCGCCGGCTTCCGCCAAGGTTCTTTGTGCAAGCTCGTTTAAGCCACCCGGCGTCATTTCGGCGGCAAGCTCTGCAAAATCAGCATCATTGACATTATGGCAGAGGGATGCGAAAAATGTCGAAATAAATGAAGTGGATTCTTTGCGGCCAAGCCCTTCGGCTTCCGCAAATATCGTCAGATGGTGCAACATGTCGTAAAATGCGGACATGAGGCCTGTTATGGCCTGCATTGCCCTAATTTCGTCCATGGATTTTGCGAAGACTATCGTGCCCATTGGCATCAGCAAGTTGGCAAGAAAATCGCTTTCGGGATAGGCCGCGATAGGGCCGATGCGATGTTTTATGGCGGGCAGGGGAATGACATGGCTAAACGATTTTGTTTGCCCCACGGCATCAATGATATCTTCCGGCGGTATTGTTGCCACGACATTTATAATGCGTTGACTGGCCCTAAAATTAAGCCCGCGAAGGACATCAAGGCAATTTGTGGCCAGCATGGATATGAAGACAACTTCACATTGGTCCACAACATGTTGGTTAGAATCGCAAACCGTGACATTACCGTATCTCTCTGCAAGCGCGGCACTTTTTTGGGTATTTCGTGGCGAAAGGAAAAATTGATGTTCGTCCCCCAAGTCGCAAAAACCTTCAATCATGCAGCTTGCAATTGTTCCAACGCCCAGAAAACCTATTTTCATTTGACTTACCCCCGAGGTGATTTTATGAATACATTTTTTACGCAAGTTTACGCCATTGTGGAGCAAATTCCCCATGGCAAAGTGATGTCCTACGGCCAAATTGCCCGCGAGCTTGGCCGCCCCCGCGCCGCCCGGGAAGTTGGCTGGGCCATGCGATACTGCCCTGATGGTCTGCCTTGGCAGCGCGTCGTAAAGGCCGATGGCGCAATAACCGGCGGCATATATGCCGAGATGCGAAAGCAGCTGCTAGAGGCCGAAGGTGTACCGTTTTTGCCCGATGGCCGAGTGGACATGAAGCTGTGCAACCATATTTGATTTATAGCTTAAACAATAAATCAGTCTGTTCGCCAATCTTTTTAAATCCATACTTTAGGTACATTTCTTTAGGGGTATCTTCTTCATCTGTCACCAAATAGATGGTTGAAGCACCACTTTTTAAGGCAGCTTCTATTATAGACCCTAATATCAAAGTGCCATAACCTTGACGCTGCTTTGTTAGAGAAACTGCAAAGTCCTCTATTTTCGCAACATCTCCATTTATAAATATGTTGCAACTGCCAACCGCCTCGCCATCATCATAACAAATGTAAGAAGCAACACCTTTGTCTAAGAGACAAACGCTTCCGCGTCTTTTGGCCCTTCTTGTACAAAAATCAACACCCAATCTGTCTCCGTCATGCTCTAAATCCAGGCGCACAATATCATCTATCATACTTGCATCATTTACTCTGGAGATTATGCATTTTGCTTTATCAATTGGCCTGGAATGTCTGTCAATATCAAGCAAATAAAACCCACTAACAGAAACTTGAGGCTTGTACTCAAATTTTTGCAACAAGCAATCGCTTATTGGGACAAATGACACTATGTTGCAGAAATTAGAGCCCTCTCTAAGGGATATCTCGTTCTCTATGAGGCGATATAGCTCATCTTCCGAATTACTGTCCATAATCAAAGTGAAATTGTGATAGTACATATCTTGCAGTAAATCGTCTCTAAAGCGTATTGAGTTTTGTGCTTCAACGGCTTTTGAAAAACATTTGATGTATTCTATTTCACAAGTTAATATTTTTTCATTACGCATTGTTCTTTGCATTAAAACTACACTCCTGCTCTAATATTGGTGCCCGTAAGCTTTTCGTAATACGTGGCTATCACGCTGTGGTCATTTTGCCCCATGCCCTCGTCTCGCAACTTTTTCATAACTTCCATTACGGCCGTGGTAAAAAGCAGAGGAGAATCAACGGCATGGCCTGTGTCCAGCGCGTTTGCAAGGTCTTTTATATGCAAGTCCAGCTTAAAGCCGGGATTAAAATTGCCGTCCAAAATCATGGGGACTTTGGCGTTCATGACGGTAGAGCCCGCCAGGCCGCCCTTTATGGCGTCAAAAACCCGGGCGGGGTCCACGCCGGCGCGGGTGCTAAGCATAAATGCTTCGGACACGGCGGCAATATTAAGGGCCACAATTATTTGGTTTGCCAGCTTGGTGGTGTTTCCGGCACCTATGTCGCCGCAATGCACCACGGAAGCGCCCATTGCGCCCAAAACATCCTTCACTTCGTCAAAAATAGCCCCATCGCCGCCAACCATGATGGAAAGCGTGCCGTCAATAGCCTTAGGCTCGCCGCCGGACACTGGCGCATCCAGCATAGCAATGCCCTTTGCGGCGCACGCGGCGTGTATTTCTTGCGCCACGCCAGGTGCTATTGATGACATGTCCACAATAATGCTGCCCTGGGCCATGCTGCCCAAAAGGCCGCCAAGCACCACTTCTTTAACCTCGGGGCCATTGGGCAGCATGGTGATGACAAGCTTGCAGCCCCGTGCCACATCCGCGATGGACGCAGCGGCCACGGCCCCTGCAGCAACCACATCGTCAACGCTATCTTTTACGATATCATAAGCGCAAACCTCATGCCCTGCACCCAGCAGATTTTTCACCATGGGCTTGCCCATTATCCCAAGTCCTATAAAACCAATTTTCATGATATCCTCCCATGCTTAAACTTTTATTTCATCAGGGTTAGCACCAATTTTCTTAAGATAATATCTGCCAAAGGCAGCATCGCTGGTGGCGATGTGGTTGATAACCCAGCTTACGATAAAGCTGTTAAGCTCTGTTGCAAGCTCTGATGAATATCCGGATTTTTCATATCTTGTTTTAAGCATCTGAAACTTCTCTACAAAGCCGCTATGCTCTCCTTTATGCATATAACACATGGGATAAGAGCAGTTGTTCATATAATCTTCTTCAGTAGAGAAGTGTTTCAACGCATACTGGCCCAAAAAATCCAGCGTTTCTTCGGTTTCTTTCTGGGATTTGCCCTCTTCTTCCAATTTTATTACGGTGTTAATTCTGTTTATCAATTCTTGATGTTGCTCGTCTACTTCTTTTATGCCTGTCATCATGCTTCTTAACAATCTCAGCATATCTTGTCACCTCCAAGCGCACAATGCTGCGTCAATTGTATCATAAACCCAACATTGGCGCAAGGCAAGTTTTAACAAAATCATCTTGACATACCGCGTGGGTTGTGATAAAGTAATTTAGTGCGCAATTGCACCAATTTTCTGCGCACTTCAAATTACCAGCAAAAATTAACAAAAGATTGGAAGTGTAAAAATGGCAAGAAAACCCAGGGCTAACAGCCATGATAAAACCATAAGAAATTTAATTATAGGTTTTGGTGTGGTAATTGCAATTTTGGCAGCCGTATTGATATGGAATAACCGCGACCTTGGCCATGCAGGCACAGTTGACGGTGTAAGGATGCCTTTTCCTCAGCTTCAATTTCATCATAACGAAGCATGGAATATGCTAACCACCCAGTTCTTTATGATGGAAGACCAGGATACCCTAGAATGGGCCTTTCATATTGGCTTTGAAAGCTTAGTGGATCTTTATGTGATAACAGGTCGTGCTGCAGAATTTGACCTGTCCAGAGCTAATGTGGATGCCGAAGCCGTGAATGCTCGTATTGAGAGCTATCGCGAGATGTATAATGACGATGAAGAAGGCTTTGATATAGCTACCAGCTTTGGCTTTACCAACACATCTTTCAGACAATTTGTTGAATTGCGCGAGCTTCATGATTTGGTTTATCAGCATGTTACCAGCTTGGCTGTAATATCAGAGGACGCGCTGGCAGAAGCTTACGAGCAAAACCTGGAAGATAACTTCCTTTTTAACACAGATGTTTTGGTGCATATCATTGAAGTTGCTACCCAAGAAGATGCGGAATATGTGCTTGGGCGGCTAGGCACAGGTGAAGATTTTATAGACCTTATGCGCGCGTTTTCCATCACATATGACCCTAACCAACAAATAGTTCTTGAAGACGGCACAATTGTTGAAGCCAGAAATGTGCGTTTTACCAGCCTAGAACAAGATGATGACCTTATATTGATGGCTTATGATATGGCAGAAGGCGAAATTTCAGGCGTGCTGGACTTGCCTCTCGGCGGCTTTGCCATAATTGAAATAGTAGAAGTAAATGAATTGATAGAAGATTTTGAAGTCCATGAAGCCAACTTCAGAGAGCGTCAAGAAATACAATGGCGGGATGAATATTTCCGCGAATGGGTGGCAACCTGGAGAGAAGAAGCCAATATCGTGCGCAATACCAGAGTAGTAGGAGAAGGTTTTGAATAATTAGAGATACAAAAGAGGTGCAAAAATGCACCTCTTTTTTATTTTGACAAAACACCTAGGATGAAATAAACTTTATATCCGCGCCAAGGGCCTGCAAATCATTATGCATGGCCTCGTAACCCCTCTCAACATACACGGCATCTTTTACGACAGTCTTGCCCTGCGCTGCAAGCCCCGCCAATATCAATGCCGCACCCCCTCGCAGATCTTTGGCATACACCGTTGCCCCATGCAACTGCGCAACGCCCTCTATGTGAAAGATGGAGCCATTGCAATTTTCAATCTGCGCACCCATTTTCACAAGCTCAGACACATGCTTGTCACGAGATTCGAAAACCGCTTCATCAATTGTGCAATTGCCTCGGGCTGTGGCCAAAAGCGCCATAATTTGGGGCTGCATATCTGTAGGAAACGCAGGATGGGGGTTTGTTGCCAGATATCCCAGACCTTTAAGCCTATCGGGCGCCGCCAGACAAATTGCCCCTTCTTCCAGCGTGACAGCCGCGCCCATTTCAGAAAATTTCTCAAAAATTGGCCGTATATCGCCATGCACCACATTTTTAAGGCGCACGCTGCCCCGTGTGATGGCCGCCGCCGCCAAATATGTGCCGGCAACTATCCTATCAGGCATTACAGAATATTCCACATCCCGCAATTCGTCCACGCCCTCTATAACAACGGTGCCGGTGCCCGCCCCCGTAACTTTGGCACCCGCCGCCACAAGGAAATTTTGCAAATCTATAATTTCGGGCTCTTTGGCCGCATTTTTTATTGTCGTCACACCTTGCGTTAAAGTTGCCGCAAGCATGATGTTCTGTGTGGCACCCACGCTTGGAAAGTCAAGGCAAATTTTGCAGCCCTCAAGCCTATCGGCCGTTGCAAAAAACTCTTGCTCTCCTTCCGTCACCTTAGCCCCCAAGCTGCGAAAAGCATTCAAATGCAAATTTATAGGCCTCTTGCCAAGCTCGCAACCACCGGGATTATGTGCCGAAAATTGGCCAAAGCGCGACAACAGCGCACCCGTAAAAAGCATAGAGCTACGCATCTTGGTCATTTGCTCCTTGGGCAGCGCATGGGAAGCCATGCCCCGCGCATCCACCACCACCGTGCGCCCATCATATGACACATCGCAGCCCAAAATTTCAAGTATCTCCAGGGTACACTCCACATCAGATATCTTAGGACAATTATGAATAACACTTCGCCTACCCAGCGCCGCTGCGGCCAATATGGGCAATGCGGCATTTTTGCTGCCGCCAATGACAACCTCACCACAAAGCCGCCTACCGCCTATAATATGATATTCTCCCATAAAATCACCGCCATTTGAAAGATATAACTATCATATGGCTGTAGAAAAAATTGGTTACTGATGTCAAATTTTAAGACATGCGGGAAATTGTTCGTGACTTTGATACTTTGTGTATGGTATAATCATCTGAAAGCGGCTAGTCGATTCCTATGGACACGGCGAGCACCTTTATATTTTGAAGACTTATGGCTAAGCAAATAGGCTTCTGGTTTTGGCTATAATGCAAACCTTAGAATTTACTTTGAGAAGAAGAAAAATTATATGCGATAAACTATGAGGATAAGATATAAAATGGATAAATGTATATACACACTAAAAAATATTGATAGCTCACAATTTTTGGGGAAAGAGCATATAATACCCGCTTGTATAGGAGGGAAGCAAAAACTCCCTCAAGGTTATGTTTCCGATGAGGCAAACAATATGTTTTCCAAGTTTGAACTCGAATTTGCGCGAAACTCAATAATTTCTGCACCGAGAATGATTTGCGGGCCGGGTAAACGTGGAAAAATCGACCCGAAAAAAGCAACTAAATCAAATGTTCACGTTATGTTAAACGAAACAAATGGACAAAAAGTTTTAGGATATATGCAATTGAGTAAACAGTACATCATTAACCAAGTTCATATAAAAGATACCAAGGCACCCTCATTAAATACGCATTTTACGCTTCCATATTCTGATATTATAAGTCCAGAATGCTTGCTGGCTGAATTTCATAATCAAATGAAGCTTTTAGCAAAATTTTCTGTTGTGATAAGAGAGTTAAGCATTAATGATGATGAGTATATTTTGGGATTTTATGATGGGAAATGGCACTTTGCTATCAGCGAAAATTGCACCAATATAAACGAGGAATGTAATAAAGCTATAGATTATGTAAAGTGGTTAGTCGAACAATACGAAAATAAAAATTATGATAATATTAATTCAAACAAAACACGTGTACCACAATACCAATCGCAAATAAAAATATATCAAGACATGGATAAATTTGGGCAAGTTATAGCGAAATCTGCTTTTAATTATCTGGCATTTTTGAAAGGTAACGACTATGTGCTGAATGAATTATTTAACCCTATTAGATTAGCGATTTACACAGGTATAAACATTAACAATTTTGCTAAAATCGTGCCCGCAAGCCCTTTAAAAGATGATTTTATTGGGTTTATTAAGTCATTTGAGAGCTATAACATAGGACGAAACTCGCATTTCATTGTAATAATGAAAGTTCAAAATTATTTGATTGCGGCGGTTAGCTTATATGGTATATTGTGTCATTACTTTGTAGAGCTATCAAATAATTATATTGAAAATGATTTTGACGAAATGAAGGGATTTATTTGTGATTGGGAAAACGGAAGGGAGTTTGATTTGAACGAATTTCATAAAATGTCGAAGAGCAAACATAGTATATGAATTGCACATTATCCATAAAATGCGAAAGACCCTGCTTCCACAGGGTCTTTTTGCTATGCAATTATACGAAACTACTTTTTAAGGCAGAAGAAAGCGTCATTGCCCGGATATTCCGCCACGGCCTCAAGCTCTTCTTCAATCCTAAGAAGCTGGTTGTATTTCGCGACACGGTCGCTTCTTGCGGGCGCACCAGTTTTGATTTGGCCCGCATTTGTGGCCACTGCTATGTCGGCGATGATGGCATCTTCCGTTTCGCCGCTGCGGTGGGAGATTACGCATGTCATCTTATTGCGGTTGGCAAGGGCGATGGCGTCAAAGGTTTCGGTTAGGGTGCCAATTTGGTTAACTTTTATTAGGATAGAGTTGCCCACGCCAAGGTCGATGCCTTTTTGCAGACGCTCTGTGCTGGTAACGAAGAGGTCATCGCCCACAAGCTGTACGCGGTTGCCAAGACGCTCTGTTAGAAGCTTCCAGCCGTCCCAATCGTCCTCATCAAGGCCGTCTTCTATGGAGATAATTGGATATTTGTCAACGAGGCGCTCCCAAAGGTCAACCATTTCTTCCGCGCTGCGGATAACTTCGTGGCCCAGCATCTTGGATTCGCCTTCAAAATGATATTTGCCGTCTTCCTTTTTGAAAAGCTCTGTAGCGGCGGCATCAAAGGCAATTTGGATATCATCGCCTGGCTTGTAGCCGGCTTGTTCTGTGGCTTCAAGGATGAGGTCCAGCACCTCATCGGGGGTTGCAAGGTCCGGTGCAAAGCCGCCTTCGTCGCCAACAGCGGTGGAAAGGCCGCGGGCTTTAAGCACCTTTTTCAGTGTGTGGTAAATCTCGGCGCACATGCGAAGGGCTTCGCTAAAAGTGGCCGCGCCCACAGGCATTATCATAAATTCTTGGAAGTCCACGGTGTTATCGGCGTGCTTGCCGCCGTTTAGTATGTTCATCATGGGCACAGGCAGTTGCTTGCCGTTAAAGCCGCCCAGATATTGGTATAGAGGCATACCAAGCGCCTCAGAAGCTGCTTTAGCTACCGCCATGGACACGCCTAGGATGGCATTTGCGCCAAGCTTCGCCTTATTTGGCGTGCCGTCCAGCGCAATCATTTTCTTATCAATGCCAACTTGGTCAAGGGCGTTTAAGCCGATGATTTCGTTAGCAATTTTCTCGTTTACATTCTTGATGGCCTTGGACACGCCTAGGCCCATGTAACGCTCTCCACCGTCACGAAGCTCTACGGCCTCAAACGCGCCGGTGGATGCGCCGGAAGGCACTGCCGCGCGGCCGATAAAGTCGCCCGCAGGGCCTTTTACTATAACCTCAACCTCAATTGTGGGGTTGCCGCGGCTATCCATAATTTCCCTTGCCAATACATCTACAATCTCAATAAAACCTTTCATTATCTTCCTGCTCCTTCCATTTTTAATATATCTTGTAAAACTTGTTTAACCTTCTCCATATCGCCTGTGGCGTCAGCAATTTTGGGTATCATCCAGACAAAGGCTTCAAAACGGCCTGTGGCGCCAACCCAGCTGCCCCAGCTGCCCCAAACCTTTTGAAATTCTTTAACCTCTCTTGTGGTTTCGGCCAATGTCAAAGCCATCTTGATAAAAGCCCTAAATTGTAAATCTGTCATGCCAAATTCGCCTCCTTCTGTTTCTATGCTGCCATCGTCACTGTCAAACATTCCTAATGTTATCATTGTGCTGATATCCATAAAATCACCCTATTACTGTTCGTATTTTCTAAGCATTTCTTGAATGAGCGTCCTTCTTTCTTTAAGTTCAGCAACCTCAGCTTTAAGCTCGGCTGTCTTTGCCATTTCCTTCTCCATTTCAGCCTGAAGCTCTGCAACTAAAACCGCACTGGCATCAAAGTCTGGATCTCCTTCTTTGCACAAGGCAGTTACATCCAAAATTTCTTGTTTTAAAAGATTGGTTGTTTCTTCCAGCTTCGCAAGCTTGTCTTGACTTTTGAGGACATCGGCTTCAAGCTCTTCAACCATCGCCATTTCTTCGTTTGTCACAATGTTCTACCTCAAATCTTTACTGATAATTCACAATCCTATCAAAATCAGCCTTAATGCTGGCGCCGCCAACAAGGCCGCCGTCGATATTGGGCTGTGCAAAAAGCTCTGCCGCGTTATCTGCCGTTACGCTGCCGCCGTATTGTATGCGGATTTTGTCCGCAATGGGCTGCCCATAAAGCTCCGCCACAACCTGGCGCACGGCGGCGCAGGCTTCCTCGGCTTGCTGTGCCGTGGCGGTAACGCCCGTGCCAATGGCCCAAATAGGTTCGTATGCTATCACAATTTTTTCCGCATCGACGGCAGAAATGCCATCGAAGGCAATTTTTACCTGTATGCGCACATGTTCTATCGTAATGCCGAGATTGCGCTGTTCGAGGGATTCTCCAACACAAAGTATGGGCATCAAGCCATGGACCAGCGCGGCCTTGGCCTTCTTGTTGACAATATCATCGGTTTCGCCAAAATAGGCGCGACGCTCGCTATGGCCAATGATGACGTATTTTACGCCAAGCTCTTTCAACATACCGGGCGAAACTTCGCCTGTGTAGGCTCCTGCGTCCTCAAAATGCATATTTTGCGCGCCGATGGCCACAAATGTGCCTTTTGCGGCATCCAATGCGGCAAGCAATGACACATATGGCACACAAAACACCACATCCGCCGCACCACCGTCAACCTTTGGGGTCATTTCAACAGCAAATTCCCGCGCCGCATCAGGCCCTTTGTTCATTTTCCAATTTCCGGCTATAATTTTTTTACGCATAGTTATCCCGCTTTCTATTATCGGATTATTTATCCTGCACAGCCACAACACCGGGCAACTCCTTGCCTTCCAAAAACTCCAGCGAAGCCCCGCCGCCTGTTGAGATATGCGACATCTTATCGCCAAAGCCCAGCAAATTCACCGCCGCGGCACTATCGCCGCCGCCAATGATGGTGGTGCCATCCACCCGCGTCAACGCCTCGGCCACAGCAATGGTGCCTTTGGCAAAGTTCTCAAATTCAAACACACCCATGGGGCCGTTCCACACAACGGTTTTGGCATCTTTAAGGGAATCTGTAAAGAGCTTGTTAGTCTCTTCACCAATATCCAAACCCATCCATCCCACAGGGATAGCGGAAACAGGCACCGTCTTAAATTCCGTGTCATTTTTAAATTCCTGCGCAATTGCGGTGTCCACAGGCAAAAGCAGGCTAACGCCCTTCGCCTTGGCCTTTTCAATCATTTCCTTGGCGTATTCAATACGGTCGGCTTCAAGCAGAGAATTGCCCACCTCATGGCCCTGGGCCGCTATAAATGTATAAGCCATGCCACCGCCGATGATAAGGGTGTCAACCTTCGTCAGCAAATTGTCAATAACAGCTATTTTATCAGACACTTTCGCGCCGCCTAAGATGGCCACAAAAGGCCGCTCGGGGCTTTCCACAGCATTGCCCAGGAAAGCAATTTCTTTTTCCATAAGATAGCCCACAGCAGATTCGCCCACAAACCGCGTTACACCCACAGTGGAGCAATGGGCCCTATGTGCGCTGCCAAAGGCATCTATCACAAAAATATCGGCGATGGAAGCCAAATCTCTTGAAAAAGCCTCTTCGTTTTTGCTTTCTTCCTTGCGAAAGCGCGTGTTTTCCAGCAAAACCACGTCGCCATCAGCCATGGCCGCCACTGCCGCGCGAGCTTTTTCGCCCACAACAACATCATCCGCCGCAAAAATAACATCTTTGCCCAATAGCTGCGTAAGCCTGTCCGCAACAGGTGCTAACGTAAACTTTGCTTCCGGCCCCTTTGGCTTGCCCAAATGCGAGCATAAAATCAGCCGTCCGCCGTCCGCCATAAGCTTCTTTATCGTAGGCAAAGCCGCCACAATGCGCGCATCATCCGTAATTTTCCCGCCATCCAGCGGCACGTTAAAATCGCAGCGCACCAGCACCCGCTTGCCCTCAACCATCAAATTATCAACATTTTTCTTGTTTAGCATGACAACATACCTCCATCTATAAAAATGCATTGCAAATAAGCGATATCAAGGTTATAATTAATTGCCAAGATTAATTCTACCACGCCAAAAGGCATTGTGCAAGCCTTTTTATGGAAACGCAAGGAGAAAACATGATAAAATTTGACTATCACACCCACAGCAACCACAGCACGGACGGCATGGCAAGCATGGGCGAAATGATTGAAACGGCCATAAAACTGGGCCTGGAAGAATATGCAATTACAGACCATCTGGACTTTTCCTGGCCCGAAAAAGAAATCATCAGCACTTACGGCATCGCCGCCAATGTGAAGGCCATGCAGGCCGCAAAGGCGAAATATGCGGGCCGCATAAAGGTGCTTATTGGCGTAGAGCTTAGCCTGCGCCCCGATGTGGCCGACGAAGCCCGCGAACTTGCCAATGAATACGATTTTGACATCATCATAGGCTCCGGCCACGACATTAAAGGCGTGGATTTTTACCTGCCGGAGCTTTACCGAAACCACACCAAACACCAGGCACACACCATGTATTTTGAAAACTTGCTGGATGTGGTTACAACCTGCGACGCCTACGATGTGGTGGGGCATCTAGACTATGTAGAACGATACGGCAAATATCCCGACAAAACCCTGCATTATACCGACTTTCGCGAGACTATTGACGAGATTTTGAAAACCATAATTGCAAAAGGCAAAGGCATTGAAATTAACACATCAGGCTATGCCTACGGCCTTGGCCACGCCCACCCCCAAACCGATATCTTGCGCAAATACCTACAGCTGGGCGGCGAAATTATCACAGTAGGCTCTGATGCCCATAGGCCCGGCAACATAGCGCAACACTTCGGCGATGCCCATAAAATTTTGCAAAGCCTGGGTGTAAAATACATCACAAGGTTTGATAAAAGGAAGCCATCATTTGTGAAGATATAAGCTGGATTGCTTCGGCCTTGCACCGCATCATAATTCAACTGTCGTAGTCCTCGCAATGACGGTTGGGCTGTCGTAGACATCCCGGCAGAAACACAACGTCCAACTGTCATTGCGAGGCCAACGGTGGTTGAAAGGCCAGTGCAGTACAAGGCCGAAGCAATCCAGCCTACGTCAATTTCAAAATTTATACTCATCGGCCAACTGGATTGCTTCGGACTTGTGCTATATCATAATTCAACTATCGTAGTCCTCGCAATGACAGTTGAACTGTCGTGGACATCCAATTAGCAACGCAACGTCCAATTGTCATTGCGAGGCCAACGGCAGTTGAAAAGCCAATACAGCCCAAGGCCGAAGCAATCCAGCAACCTCAACACCAAAAACTATTGAC
>WQVI01000038.1 GCA_009781625.1 Defluviitaleaceae bacterium
GGCCTTTGTAGCGTTTTGCCTCTTTGGCAATTCTCCATAGAAGTTTCAATGTGTTGCCCTCCTTAAAACAATTTTATCTGCTCTGGTGCATTATTTGGCAAAGTGTGCATGTATTGAAACACGGCCCGTCTGTTGTGGACTATGCCGTGTTTTTCGCAGGTATCACGAAGCAGTTGCATCAGGCTTTCGCTATTGTCGCTTGTAATTTCATAGCTATGGCCATATTTCTGATGATATTTTTGCGATAGACCCGGAAAATACTTGTCCAGATTTTGGTAAAAATATTCGCGGCTGCCGTCGCGCATGGTTGTGCCAATATTCCACATGATGATACCATAAACCTTTGCTTTTGCGCAATAGTCCAAAATGCCCAGCAGGTTTTCCTTGGTGTCGTTTATAAAAGGCAAGAGGGGGCAAAGCCATACAACGGTGGGTATACCCGCCTCATGCAGGGTTTTTAATGCCTCAAAGCGTTGCTTTGTTGTGCTGACATTGGGCTCTATAATTTTGCATAAATCTTCGTTATAGGTGGTTAGCGTCATCTGCACAATACTTTTGGCCTTGCTGTTTATGCTTTCAAACAAGTCGATATCACGCAGCACCCCTGTGGACTTTGTAAGCACAGCCGCGCCAAAGCCGTATCTATCAATAATTTCAAGGCATTTGCGCATATGGCGCAGCTTGTTCTCCAGCGGAATGTAAGGGTCGCACATTGCACCCGTGGAAATGACGCACTTGCTGCGCTTTTTGCGCAAAGCCGCTTCCAACAGCTGTGGCGCATTGCTTTTAACTTCGATATCTTCAAAGGCATGGTCAATTTGATAGCAATTGCTTCTGCTGTCGCAATAAATGCAGCCGTGGGTGCAGCCACGATAGATGTTCATGCCGTTGTGGGCGGATAAAATCCCTTTTGCTTCTTTGAAATGTATAATTTTCACATCCCCTGCAAAAGTTTGTCATTATTCATTATAGCAGGAGTTGCAGTCGTATTCAAGGGCAACAAAAAAGCAGCCAGCATTGTGCCATGCCGGCTGCTTTTTACATAAGGAGTGGATTAGCAATCTATTTTGATTTATTGACTGCGCATATCAAGGAAATACATGGCCCCCGCAATTTCCCCGCGTAAGGCGTTGGTTTGGGGTCTTGCATAATTATCCAGAGAGCTTTCGCTAAACATAATGCCGGCATCAAACATGAAATGCAGGGCTTCCAGCGCCCAATCGCTTACCAGGTTGGCATCTGCAAACTGTTGCAGGCGCATTTCTTCTTCCAGCGCAATGTTTAGTCCCGCGAAGTTGACATAGCGATAAAGGATGGTGTACATTTGTTCGCGGTTTATTGTCTCATTTGGGCCGAAGGTGGTTTCGTTAAAGCCCAGCACGATACTGTTTGCAGCTGCCCATGCTATTGCTTCGGTATACCAATGTCCGGCGGCCACATCGGCAAAGGCGGATTGGCCCGCGCTTGGCTCGCCTGCATAACGCCACAACACTGTAACCAGCATAGCGCGCGTCATTGGCGAATTTGGTGCAAATTCTGTTGTGCTAATGCCATTCATGATGCCATTTGCAAAGGCCCACATAACAGGCGTATAAAACCAATCGTCTTCATGCACATCTGTGAAAGATAGGTCTCCTATAGGCGGTACAATCCCCATTAATGGCGGATCAATTGTTCCTATTGGGTGAACCGCTGTTTCAAACTGGATTACTACGCTAAGAGGGGATGTTTGTGGTGGTATGCTCATTGTGGTGATGGCATAAGAAACTGTTAGATTTCTGCCATCCAGCATTTCCGCCAGCGTTTGGCCAAAAAGCACTTCGCGGGCATTGCGCGTCGTTCCGTCTTCGTCATCGTCTTCGCTAAGAGGGACATAGCCTGCGAAATAAACAGGGGTGTTGTCACTGATGTGGATAATAAGCTCTTCACATTCGCTTATCATGGAAAATTCTACGCCCGGGGCGTCCCAATCTTCCATAACATTAAAGCGGGCCGTTTTTGTGAACGGAATATCCCCGTCATCAAAACTAAGGGCAAATACGCTAAAGGGGCCAAGGGCCATAATTGCCACAACCATCATTGCCAGTGCAATCTTAAATTTCTTTTTCATTTCAAGTTCCTCCTAAAAATTTGTCATTTGATTATCTAGACGCCCTGTATGGGTCGTTGGTTCCATTACATTTATGTTTCAAAATGGCTCTATTGCGCCCATGCTGCCCATACATCGGGCTGATAGCCAATGGTTGCCTTTTTGCCGTTACGTACTATAGGGGTTTTAAACATGCCCGGATTTTCCAGCAGCCTTTCTTCCACATCATCCAGCCTGGCCAAATATTGGATGTGCTGGCTTTCATATTCTTTCGACTTTTCATCAATTAACGCAGCCATGCCGCCGACAGCGGCCTTTACGCTTTGATACTCGCCTTTGCTAAGGCCATATTTGCTAACTTCAATGAACTGATATTTGATATTGCGCTCTTTGAAATATCGCTCGGCTTTTTTGCTGTCAAAGCATTTTGCCTTGCCGAAAATTTGTATGTTCACGGCTTTGCCCCCTCTTTTTTGTGGCTTGAGCTTGGTTTTATCAGGTCATAACTGCTTTGGATTTGCCTTTGCAGCTCTTCCAGCGGCACATCGCCGTTTACAGTGATGGTGTTCCAATGCATTTTGTTCATATGATATCCGGCGTTAACGTCCCTAAAGGTCTGTCTTAAAAAGTCCGCTTCAAAGGGGTCGCATTTAAGGTTTACGCATAGTTTGCCCTCTCTTTCGTAAATCATAGCAAAACTTTTTTTGTTGATGCCGTGGCGCATCACCGCCCATACCGCAGGGTCTGCCATGGCTTCAAAGGGATAATCTTCGTAGGCATGGGGAAAGGTTAAGCAATAGTCGATAAGCTCTTTGCGGGTCATACTTTAGTCTCCAATCCAATTCCCAAGAAAATTTTAACATAAACATCCCTAGATATACAAGCAGTTTCTAAAGATTTTTTGATGTTGCCTGCTTTTTTATGTTGTTCTTCCAGTTGCTTGCAAATGTCCAGGGCGTAAAAATATTCGCTTTTGCTTATCAGATAGGGCACGGCATGGTTTTCCAGGTAGAGCTGCGCTTCTTTTTCGCGCAGGGTAAGCAGCCGGCGCAAAGAGGTATACAAAACAGTGAATTTCTCGTTGCTTTTGGCGACTTCCAGGCCATATACAATAAGTTCTTCGGCCTCGGCCTGTCTTTTCATCGCAATCAGGCATTCAATTTTCTTGTATAGATTCTCCAGATAGTCCGGCAAGCTCTTGTCAAAAAATTCAAAGGCACGTTCGTAATATTGCAATGCTTGCCCAGCCTCGCCCCTCTTTTTATGGTAAACCCCCAACAAATGCAATATCATGCCAATGTATTTTTTGCGCCCTAGCTTGTGGCCTATGGCTTCCGCCCTCAAAAGGGCTTTGTCCAGCAGGGCCTTCGCCCTGTTAAGCTCGCCAATTTTTAGATAGCTGTCGGAAAAAACATGGTCGATGAAGACACCAAGTACACTTAGCTTGTCGTCTTTATGATGCCGGCGGGCTTCTTCCAGATACATAATGGCGGAAAATGGGCGGTTAAGGCACGAATAGGCGGTGGCAATGCTGTAATACAGCCCCGCCAAATTGCCGCGAAAATGCTCTTTAAGCTCCAGGGCCTTTAGGTTAAATTGCAGCGCGTCTTCATGATTATCCCTGCGGAAACTAAGGGTGCCTTTGAGGCGATAGAGGTGATAAAGATGCTCGTTATTCATATCGTCCAGGCCATCTTCAAAAAGGTGCAGCTTTTCTTGCACATCGTCATAATGTCCGTTTGTTAGCAGCAGCGCGGTTTCATGCAACCTGTACAGCATTATCAAATCCCGCTCGTATGGCAGCTTTAGGATTATCGAAAGCTCTTGCCCCAAGTCTTCTGCATCGGCCATGCGCCTTTCCATCATCAGCTGGCCCCAGATGTAAAGACGCTCGTGAAAAGTGGCGGTTTCGTAGTCATAAAGAGGTGCGCCCTGTATGTCAAGCGCGGTCTTTATGGCCGCCAGTATATCCCCGCCGCATTCGGCCAGGCCGCGCTCTATACGGCTTATTGTGGCCACGCCGCAGCCTAAGTCATGAGCCAAATTTTCCTGGGACAAACCCATATGCCGCCGTATTTCCTTGATTTTTTCGCCGATTGTCATTTGCGCGCCCCCGATTTTTTCATGTATATACAAAATTGTATCTAATAGGGCGTGAAAAGTCAACCATCGTGAAAAATTTGGCGGTTGATTGTGGGTTTTTCATAGTGTATAATCAGTCAACTTTGTTGGAGAGGAAGTGATGGCATGTCCGTAATTGAAGTAAAAGACCTGGTGCGTGACTATGTGATAGGCGAAGGGCTGTTTAATAAGAAGAAAAAAGTTGTCCATGCCGTGAAGGGCATCAGCTTTTCCGTAGAGAAAGGCGAGATTTTCGGGCTTTTGGGGCAAAATGGCGCGGGTAAGACAACGACGATAAAGATGTTGATAACCATGTTGGCACCCACCAGCGGTATTTGCAAGGTGCTGGGCTATGACACTTTTGGGCAAGAAAAAATGATACGAAACCGCATAAACTTCGTCTTTGGCGGCGAATATGGCCTGTATCGCAGGCTATCCGCAAGGGATAATTTGAAATATTTTGCCAACCTATATAAAATGCCGCGAAAGGAGCGGGATGAGCGTGTTGAAGAGCTTCTTGCGCTGGTTGGGCTGACAGACAGGGCCGACACCCGCGTGGAGACCTTTTCCAAGGGCATGACGCAGCGCGTGCAGATAGCGCGGGGGCTTATCAACAGCCCCGAGGTGCTGTTTATGGACGAGCCGACAATCGGCCTGGACCCCCTTGGCGCCGAGATGCTGCGCGAAACCATTTTGGAAGTTAACAGCAAGGGTACGACAGTGCTGCTAACCACCCACAATATGTATGAAGCTGATGAGCTTTGCGGGCGCATTGCCATTATCAAAGAGGGGGAGCTGCTTGCGCTGGATACGCCGGCGGCCATAAAGGGCAGGCTTACGCCAAGGAAGGCCAAGCCCGCGGTGCAAGAGGAGATAACCCTTGAGGATGCTTACATACAGCTTGTTAAAGGGGGCGATGATGCATGAAATCATCCAGCGTATTGCTAACGTCCATGCTGGTGCAAATGAAGCAGACCTTTTCTCGCAATATGTTTAAATTTACGCTGTTTGTGGGGCCATTTTTGACGACCATCATCTTGGGCGAGATGTATCGACATTCCACGGCGGACAATTTTGTGGCCTATGTGGTGCTGGGCAGCGGACTGTGGAGCTTGTGGAACTGCATAGCGTTTTCCTCAGCGGGCGACATCCATCGCGAGCGTTACAGCAACACCCTGTCCATCATTTTTTCCGCACCAGCAGATTTTCGGCTGATATTGCTTGGCAAAATTTTTGGCAACACAGTGCTTTCCATGGGCAGCTTTTTTCTAAGCATATTTTACGCCACGCTATTGTATCGCCATCCCATCATCGTCAACAACTGGCCGCTGCTAATTGCCGCCCTGGCCCTGGCCATCGTCGCCTTCATTATCATGAGCATCTTCATCGCCTATCTATTGACCCTTTCACGCAAAACCACAATTTACATGAACTGCCTTGAGATACCCTTCGCGCTGATATGCGGCTTTGTCTTTCCTATTGAAAACCTGCCCCAGGGCGTGCAGTATTTTTCATGGATTTTCCCGCCAACATGGGCGGTGCGGCTTTTGCGCTATTCCGTAACAGAAACGGCGTACGGCTTTTGGGAAAACTTCATCCCGCTGGTCATCACAATGGCAGTTTTCGCGGTTTTAGCGGCTTGGCTTTATAGGATAATTTTTAGGCAATCAAAAATCTTAGGCACGCTGGACATGGCGTAGGAGGTGGATATGATGCAACGGTTTTTCTCACAGGCGTGGCTTAACGCCAAGGTGCATCAAGGCGGACTTAATTTAACGGAATTTTTGGCGTATAGGGTTGGCATATCCATCTCAACATTGCTGCTGTATGTGCTAATTGCGCAATATACAACGGAAGGCGTGGATCTCACGGCGTGGGTTGTGGGTAATGCCTTCGCTCTATGCGTTTACGAATGTATTTTCAACATCGGCGGCACTTTTAACGCCGAGCGTTTTAACGGCAGGCTGCGGGCCATCATGGTGTCGCCTACAAGCAAGCTGACGGTGATAATGTACAATGGCATATCGTCAATTGTCGTGGGCTTTTTGACTATTTCTGCCGCCTTTATCATAGGCGGGCTTATTTTCGGAGTGCAGTTTTCAGATATAAATTTCGGCATGTTTGTGCTGGCCATTTTGGCGGCAGCTTTTACCTGCGTGGGTCTTGGGTTGTTTTTGGCCGTCTTCGCCCTTATCACCGACAGTATGTATCTGGTGCTAAACACCCTGGCCATGCTTCTCATCATCTTTTCCGGGGCCAATTTTCCCGTGTCGCAGCTGCCCGTCTTCGCGCAATATATCGCCAACATCTTTCCGCTGTATCGAAGCGTAGCCGCCGCAAACCTAAGTATGGGCGGCAACTTTTCTGCGGAATTTCAGCAGCTATTGCTAGGTGAAATTGCTTTGGGGCTCGCGTACTATCTGGCGGCCTTTGTGCTAATTAAAGTCATAGAGCGCATCGCCATCAGAAAAGCCACTTTGGAGATGTTTTGATTTTTTTAAACCACGGAAGGCACAGAAGACACGGAAAGTACATTTTATACTTATGTGGTTTTTCCGTGTTTTTCTGTGTTTTCCGTGGTTTAAAAATCAGAAGTTTTCGTAACCAAGTGCACACATCTAGCCACTTCATAGCCATGCCGCAAAATCATGCGAAAATCGGCTTGTGTAGGCCTGCGAAGGGTTGTATGATGGTTTTTTACATGTGTCGCTTGGTGCCTTGGAAGGCTTTCCATGATAATCCGCTTTATGCTTTCGCTGTCATGGTCAGAATTCATCAAGATTCTGGATGCGCTATCTCCTATTTGGAAAAACATACCATTATTTTCCTGGTGCATGTGGCCAATTATGCTTCTTCTGCGCAAAATGCTAACTTGGTCCATGGCAATATCCAAAAGCCGCCTGGGGCTGCCGGAAAACGCCCGCCGCCTAAAGTTGCTGATGGTGCTTGCATTGCTGACGATGACATAGTCAATCCCTTGGGACAGATGTCCGCCTGATGGGCTGCTTGAAATATGAAAGAAGGCTTCCAGCCCCAAGTTATCATACACCCCGCCGTCCCATAGGTTAAAATAGCGGCCGCTGGGCAGACGTCTGTCATTTGTCGGTATTGTCGCCTCAAATGTCGAGGCGCTCCAGCTATACTTATCCCGCCTTAGGGCGTAGGGGCCTATTAGCACCGGAAATCCGGCTGAAGCCGCCATGGCATCCGATATCGGGAAATTGTGGCCTTCGGCATACCCAACCACAATGTCCCCCATTTTATCCTGCGTGATGCCAAAACGCTTTCCTGTTTCGTATGTGGTGCAGTTTGCGCACCAAATAGGGCTTTCGCCCAAATCCGACATAAGGCCATCAACACCCCATTTTGCTCTAATAACTTTCGCCAAAAGGTTAACTTTGCGATGCATCCAGAAAGGAAACATCCGCAACAAGGCCGAAACTTGTATGTCGCTGCTCATTATTGTCTCTTCAACTCTCGGAAGCACTTGTTCAAGATATTGTCGGCTGGTTGGCCATTTTTTGTCATTGTGCGCATATATCAGTCCAACACATAAGCTCCCGCCTGAAACCGAGGATATGTAAGCCACACTTTCCATAAGGCCGCTTTCCGCCAGCCATTTCAACGTACCCAAATGATAGATGGTGGCACGTATGCCGCCACCGGAAAGGGCAATACCAATTTTTCTATTTTTCAAAGACATAATTCAACCCCGCCAAATCGCTATTTTTATAGCGTATGTTGGTGGGGTTGTTGCTTATAATAAGTATATTGACATTTCATAGCGCTTGAATTACAATAGCATCTACACAAATAAATCCAAACGAGGAGTTGCTAAATATGAAGGTAAAACAAATTGCTTTGCGGCTGTTTTATATTGTTTTTTCGATAGTTTTGATTGCGGTGGGCGTTAATATGTTTTTGGGGCCCCACCAAATTGCGGCCGGGGGCCTTACGGGGCTGGCCATCTTATTGGAAGCCTGGATCGGTGTCGATAGGTCTATCATCGTCTACATCGGCAATGGCGCGGTTATCATTGCTACGCTTATTTTCCTTGGGCGCGAGGTTTTCATCAACACCATAATAGGCGCGGCGTTGCTGCCTGTCGCGATAAGCATCATACCACAATATCAGCTGGTTAACGACACAATGCTCTCCATGGTGGTTGGCAGCGTTATTTTCGGCGTGGCCGTTTCGTTGCTTTACAAAAACAAGGCCTCTAGCGGGGGCACCGCCGTGCCGCCCCTCATCTTGCAAAAATACACCGGGTTAAAGCCCTCCATCGGCCTTTTTGTAACTGACGGTGTCGTGGTAATACTTAGCCTGTTTAGATTTGGCTTCGATTCGTTTTTCTTTGCCATATTGTCAATTTTCATCACAATGGTGGTCATGGGCTATATCGAAAACGGCCTAAGCAAGAAAAAGCGCGTGCATATCATTAGCAAGTACAGCAGCGCAATTATTAAAGACATTATGGATGAACTTGGCAAAAGCGTTACAGTCATCCCTACTATGGGGTCTTATGAGGAGCAGGAAATGCCCATGCTGATGGTTACTTTGGATGCAAGCGATTATCGCAAGCTGATTGAAATTGTAGGCAAGCATGATAGCCAAGCCTTTTTGGTTACGGATGTTGTGTCGGATGTGCATGGTCGCGGGTTTACTTATGGGTCGGGCAGCGTGTAGGGTTCGCGGCTTAATACACGGGCGGCTGCAAGCCGCCCCTACAAAGGCCATAACAGCCACTTCATATGTCATCCAGCATCACATCGTAGGGGCGACTTGTAGTCGCCCGTATATCTTGAAATTGTTATACCAAACGCATCAAGCCATATGCTCGGTTTAACGGGCGGCTACAAGCCGCCCCTACAAAGGCCGTGGTGACTTTCGTAGGGGCGGCTTGTAGCCGCCCGCAGTCTCAGGCAAAATCCTATCCATTACATATCTTCCAAATACTTTACCAGCAGTCCATTAACCATATTAGGATCACCCTTGCCCGCAAGCTTCTTCATCACCTGCCCAACGAGGAAGTTTATGGCTTTTTTGTTACCGTCTTTGTATTCATTTACGGATTTTGTCTGCTCGGCCAAAACGGTCTGTATAGTGCTGTCAATCAGGCTAGTATCGCTAACCATGCCAAGCTGATTTTCCTCAACATATTTCGCCGGGTCAATGCCTTCCTTCCACACCAGCCCAAGCAGTTTCTTGCCCATGGCACGGTTAATGATTTTGTCATCAACCAGCTGCATCACCTTCGCAAGTTTCTCACAGTCAATTTCAATATCACCCTCGCCCTTGTTATCGCCTTTGGCGATGCTTAGCAGCTCCACAATAATCCAATTTGCAACCTCTTTTGGCCTGCCAAAATGCTTCAATGCGCCGTCAAAAATGTCTGATAGATTTTTGCTGCCCGTAATTATGCTACTGTCATATTCTGACAGCCCCAATTCCTGGGTCAAGCGGACAAACTTGTCCTGCGCCGGCTCCGGCAGGCCCTGGCGCACAACTTCTATCCAGTCAGCATCAATCTCAACGGGCATAATTTCAGGATTTGGAAAATAGCGATAGTCCGCAGCGGCCTCTTTTTCGCGCATTGAGAGGGTTTCGCCCACGGCATCATCCCATCTGCGGGTTTCCTGCACCAAGGTTTCCTCGCCTGTCTCCAGTGCATCCATATGACGTTGCGATTCATACGCAATGGCCGCAGAAATGGCTTTTAGCGAGTTCATATTCTTTATCTCGGTGCGCACTCCCAGCTTTGTGTCACCTATTTTGCGCACAGAAATGTTCACATCACAGCGCATAGAGCCTTCCTGCATTTTACAGTCAGAAATACCAGCGAAGCTTAGCAAAAGGCGCAGCTCTTCCAGATAGGCCACAACCTCTTCAGCAGTACGGAAATCAGGGTTGCTAACAATTTCTACCAGCGGCACCGAGGCGCGGTTAAAATCCACCAAAGATGCGCCAATTCTGTTGTCATGCACCAACTTCCCCGCATCTTCCTCAATGTGTATCTGCTTTAGGGTGATTTTTTTGGCACCTTCGGCGGTCTCAATTTCCACCCACCCGTCGCGACAGATGGGCGCAAACAGCTGGGTAATTTGATAGCCCGTAGGCAAATCCGGATAAAAATAATTCTTCTTGTCAAAGGACATTGTGGGCGTAATGTTACTATTTGTTACCAATGCGGCAGCAATAGCAAACTCAACAGCCTTTTTGTTTGTGACGGCGGGCATACCGGGCATACCCGCGCAGGCCGGGCACACATTTTCGTTGGCGGCGGCTCCAAATTGCGCAGAGCAGGCGCAGAAAAGCTTTGTTTTGGTGGCCATCTCTACATGCACCTCTAGGCCAATAACGGTTTCATATTTCATGCCATGCACACCTCCCAAGCTGATAATAGCGCACTTTCGCATTTTGTGTTAGCGATAAGCTGGATGCCGCACCCTTTGTGCGCAAATGAAACGGCGGGCAGGCCTGCCAGCGTGGGTAATGCATATAGGGCAAGGTTTTCGTAAGGGTCGTCGCTTATCTTGCAGGGCATCGCAATGATGTCGTAAGTATCAAATTTCAGCGATTCTTTTATGAGGCGGCGGATTTTCATGGCCTTTTCATAATACGGTGCGTATTGTTTTTGTGACAGCATCATGGTGCCCATTATAGCTGTCAGTTTCACATCCGCACCAAAGCCTTCCGATCGTGTTTTGATGTAAAGGTCGTCCAGGCCTCTAAAAGAGGTTGCGCGATGGCCAAATTTCACACCATCGTAGCGGCTGATGTTGTTGCTAATTTCAGCGCAGCTGAGGATGTACATAACCTGCTTGTACGCCTCAAAATGGGCAAGTTCGATGTCTATCGTCTGAAAATTTTTGGCAAAATTTTCAATTGTTTCGATGTTTACAAATTTTGGTATTCCAATTCTGATATTTTTGCTGGTAGGGGCGTAGTTGTAGCTCTCTTCCGGAAACATGGCGCCATCGCGCGGGTCCTTGCCCGCGATTTGGGATAAAAGTGCGAAACCGTCGTGCAGATTTTTGCAAACAACCCCTATTTGGTCCATGGACGAGGCCAGCGGGATGAGGCCAAAGCGCGACACCGTTCCATATGTTGGATGGATGTAGCAGCAGCCGTTTTCCGTGGCTTGTTTGCGATATTTGCCGAAAAGGTCGTTACAAAGGGCGTGGCTTGCGGTGCCGTCTGCAACGGCTTTTACCGCGCCTAGGGGTTCATTTCCCTCAAAAATTAAGGATGGAATGCCAAATTCATCCATTATCACCCTTCCCGCAAGGCTGAATTGACTTTCTGACAGACGTTTCACAACAGTGGCATCAAAAGGCGAAACAAAATTTTCCAGCATCTTTGACCCCGCTGTGACAAGTGTGTCCTTCTGCATAATGCTATCTTCTAAAAAAACGGTGTAATGGTCCATTTTATTCCTCCTTTACAAAGTTTTCGGCACTTGGAAATAACCGCCATATTGCTCTGGGGCATTTGCCAACAGTGTTTCCCGGGGCACGGTTTTGGCGGCCACATCATCCCTAAAAACATTTTTGATGTCCAGCACAGTCACTAGGGCTTTAACACTTTCCGTATCTATGCTTTTCAGTATATCAAAACTCTCAGTCAAGATGTTTACCTGCGCCGAAAATGATTTTTTCTCGTCCTCTGTTAATGCAATTTTTGCCATATCGGCATAGTCCTCAATGCGCATCATTGTCGCTCTCTCCTATCTGATTTTAATATGCGCCTCGCGCAGTTGCAGCTCTGTAACGGGCCTTGGGGCACCCAGCAGCAAATCTTGTGCGTTGGCATTCATTGGAAACGCAACCACATCGCGGATGCTTTCTTGGCCCGTAAGCAGCATCACGATACGGTCCAGGCCCGGCGCCATGCCCGCATGAGGCGGAGCACCATAGTGAAATGCGTTAAACAGCGCGGAAAATTTTGCCTCGATGTCCTGCTGGGCATAGCCCGCAATTTCGAAGGCTTTTAGCATCACGTCGGGACGGTGGTTTCTGACGGCCCCCGACGAAAGCTCCACCCCATTGCAAACAATGTCGTATTGATAGGCCTTTATCTCCAGCGGATTCATGGTCTCAAGAGCCTGCATCTCGCCCTGAGGCATAGAAAATGGATTGTGGGTAAATTCAATGGCGCCTGTATCCTCATTTTCGGCATACATTGGAAAGTCGGTTACGAAACAGAAGGCAAACCTGTTGTGGTCAATTAAATCAAGGTTTTTGCCTAGCTGCGTGCGGATTTGCCCCGCCAGTTTATCCACCAGTTTAGGTGCGTCGCTGATAAAAAACAACGTGTCGTTTTCTTTTAGTCCTAGCATTGAGATTAGCGTCTGCTGCTTCTCCTCAGAAAGAAATTTCACAATAGGCCCTTTCAGCGCCATGCCTTCAAGTACCGAAATATAGCCCAGGCCTTGCATCCCAATTTCCTCGGTAGCAAAGGCCAACATCCTTTCAAAAAAGGATTTCGGCGCGTCTGCACAGTTTGGCGCAACAATGCCCCGCACGGGCTTTTTCCTGAAAGGCGCAAAATCCACATCAGTGAAAAAGTCGGTTAAATCGTTGATAATTAGGGGGTTGCGCAAATCCGGTTTATCTGTTCCATATTTTGCCATACATTCAGCAAAGGGTATGCGCACAAATGGGGCTGCACTTATTTCTTTGTCGGAAAAGGCCGAAAATGTGTCATACAGCACTTCTTCAGCCACGGCAAACACTTCCTCTTGGGTGGCAAAGGCCATCTCAAAGTCCAGCTGATAAAATTCTCCCGGCGAACGGTCCGCCCGAGAATCCTCATCGCGAAAACAGGGCGCAATTTGGAAATATCTATCAAAGCCGGACACCATCAACAGCTGCTTAAATATCTGCGGGGCCTGGGGCAGTGCGTAAAACATGCCGTGATGCTTTCGGCTGGGTACAAGGTAGTCTCTGGCACCCTCAGGCGACGACGAGGTCAAAATTGGCGTCTGAATCTCCATAAAGCCAAGGCTCTCCATTTTTGAGCGTAAAAACCGTGTGATAGCCGAGCGCATAACGATGTTTTGGTGCATGGCGGGGTTGCGCAAATCCAGAAAGCGGTATATCAGGCGCACTTCTTCGCGGGTCTTCATGGATTCTGCTATCTCAAAAGGCAGTTGCGAGACGGATTTGCCTAAGATGGTTAGGTCATCGACCTGAAGCTCGACTTCGCCGGTGGAAAGCCGCGGATTTATTGTGTCGCCATCCCTGGCGCGCAGCGTCCCCCGGGCGGATATCACATGCTCCTTGCCAACGCCCGCCATCAGGGCCTCATCGTTGATGACAATTTGCGTCACGCCATAATGGTCTCTTAGGTGGATGAATGTTACGCCGCCATGGTCGCGTATGGTTTCCACCCAGCCTGCCAGCCTCACCTGCTGCCCAATGTTGCCCTTCCTTAGTTCTTCGCAATTGTGTGTTCTGTACGGATTCATACAATCCCCTCCTTTAAGATGTGATTTGGGGACTGGTGCAATAAAAAGCCCCCAAAAACGATGTTTTTGAGGGACGAGATAATCTCCCGCGGTGCCACCCACATTGGCGCAAACGCGCCCACTTAATTAGCGTTGTATATTTTTACAGCAGAGCGTTGCTCGTTCTACTACTCCCTTAATCGGTGCTTTCAGCCTACGACACCGAATCTCTGTTATATCAATTTAACTTAAAAATCGCCTCAGTTCGCACGCGAATACATACTTGGTGCGTTGTCTGTATTCGCGCGCGACACGTCGGTGCTAGCACCGACAAGTTGTTTTTAAGTAAAATCGCTATAAGGTTTCCAAAAAGACGAGGTTTCTGCCAGATTGTTGATTCATTATTACGCCTTATTTTCCCCACCAAACAGCCGCGTTTTTTCGCGCACCGTCTCTTTTATGGCTTCCACACCGGGGGCTAAAAGCTTGCGTGGGTCGAAGCCCTTGCCTTCGAGATCTTTGCCGGCTTCGATATATTTACGTGTGGCGGCCGCAAAAACAAGTTGACACTCTGTGTTAACATTGATTTTGGAGACGCCAAGGGATATAGATTTTGCAATCATTTCTTCGGGGATGCCTGTACCGCCGTGCAAAACTAAAGGAATACCGCCTGTGGACTTGCTTATACTCTCAAGAGCATCAAAATCCAGTCCCTGCCAATTGTCGGGATATTTGCCATGAATATTGCCAATGCCCGCTGCCAAAAAGTCAATCCCTGTTTCGACCAGCATACGGCATTCGTTGGCGTCGGCAATTTCGCCGGCACCTACTACGCCATCTTCCTCGCCGCCAATAGAGCCAACTTCGGCCTCAACGGACACACCTTTTCCATGGGCCAGGGCCACAACTTCCCTTGTCTTTGCAAGGTTTTCGTCGATGGGATAATGGCTGCCGTCAAACATAACGCTGGTAAAGCCGGCCTCAATGCAGGCTACGCAGCCGTCATAAGAGCCATGGTCCAGATGCAGGGCCACGGGCACGGTTATTTTTAGCTCTTCGTCCATAGCGCGCACCATGGCCGCCACAGTTTTAAAGCCGCCCATATATTTGCCGGCCCCCTCAGAAACCCCTAAAATTACAGGGCTTTGCAGCTCTTGCGCTGCAAGTAGGACGGCCTTTGTCCATTCCAAATTATTGATATTAAACTGGCCCACGGCATATTGCCCAGCCCTAGCTTTTTTCAACATTTCCGCTGCGTTAACTAACATTAATTTTCCCCATTTCTTATGTGATTTTATATTATACATTAATTCTAATTTCCATGCACAATGATATTGACAATTTCGTGATAGCTGGCACCTTCAGGTATGGAGAACACCCCGGCTCTTATGGAATGCTCATAGCCATTGTTTATCAAAAATTCCAAAAAGTCCTCGGCGTTTTCCACCAGGCCGGACGCTTCAAAATACGGCGCAGCACGTGCAGCGGAAATGCCTGCGGAAATAGTCATTCGGATATATTCTCTCGGAGCAGGTGTTGGTGTAGGTTCGGGTTCCTCAATAAGTTCTTCAACAGGTTCTTCGTCTGCTATTGGCTCGTCTATGGTCTCATGGTCTGTTTGGTCATTCTGGGCGTTTATAGGCTCGACGTCAACAGGTGTCTCAATTTCCGCCGGAAAAACCATGCCAAATTCCCTTGCGCGGTCTATCACATAGTCATAATCTACCTCGCTTGGGACAATGTGGTAATGCTCTTCAAGCAAAGCAACCAATCTATTAGTTTCGCTTGTGTGGGCCGCCCTTTGCACTATGTAGGTACCAAAAGCAACAACAACCATAACCAAAATGCCAATGCCCACACCGAAAAACACGCTTCGTTTATGCATTTTTGCGCCGCCCTTCTATGTTAAGGATAAGGGTAACTTCGCCCTTACCCATCTCTAAGGCCTTGGCGATATCCTCGACGGTTTTGCCGCTTTTGCTTAGTTCTAAAACTTTAGTAAATTTTGGATTTATGTCAAGATTTTTAACAGAAGCATTTTTGTGATTGTGCGGAACAGGGGCGGCAGTTGGTTTTTCTTCTGGCCATTTTCCGTCACCAAGTAGCATTTGTTGCAAAGCCAGCTTGTTAAAATCGGAACTAGGACTTTGTTTTACCACCGGCGTGTCCGAAGATAGTGACTTTTGCTTCTCGTCCACAAGATTATACAGAAACAAAAGCTCTTGATATTTGCCGTCAAGCTCTTTAAACATATCTTTTGACATGCCGCCCAATAAATTTGCGGCTTCGTCATCTTCAAGCAGCGAAGCCTCAAGCCTGTCCACTTTTATCGGAAAGGAAATAGACCTCTCTGATTTCTTGGAGGCCACATTTCCGTTATCCTTGCGCGTCACAATGCCATAAATAATGAAAAACACGCCAATAAACAACATCAGGATAAGGATGTATATGACGAAAGAATCTGCTTGAAGCCAGTCCATAATAGCCCCACTTTATGTCAATTGCACTTGTTTATGCAAATAATACCGACTTATATTTGCCCAGGCGCGCCCTTAGTTTTAGCATAGTTTTGGAATGTATCTGCGACACTCTGGATTCTGAAACTTTCATAATTTTGCTTATTTCTTTCAGCGTCATCCTCTCAAAATAGTATAGCGTAGTGAGGATACGCTCTTTGTCTGTTAGGGTTTTTAGCGCGTCAACCAATATTTCTTTTAACTCTCTTTGTTCGTAAATTTTTTCGGGGGTTTGGGCGGTGTCATCGGCGGGTTCGTTGCCCGTGGCGTCGTTGCCGCCTTCCAGATAGTCGTCCAAAGATATCAGAGACATAAGAGAAGCCTTTTTTATCTCTTCTTCGACTTCGCCGGGAGCAATTTCCAGCTTTTGGGCCAATTCTTCATTGGTGGGTTCGCGCCCTAGGGTGCTTTCCAAATGCAGGAAGGCGTCGTCAAGCTTTTTGCTTTTATGACGCAGGGCCCGTGGCACCCAATCCAGCGTGCGCAGGCCATCCAAAATGGCACCGCGTATGCGAAGGCTGGCATAAGTTTCAAATTTCGCGCCTTTGGTGTGGTCAAATTTATTAATGGCATCAATAAGGCCAAATATTCCGTAAGAAACGAGGTCATCAAAATCTACAGCATTGCCCACATATATGCTCATCCTGCCCACAATAAACTTTATCATGGGGGAATAGTGGATAATTAGCTGTTCTCGCGCGGCTAAATTGCCGGTGGCTTTATATAATTCCCAGGTTTTTTCGATGTCGATAGCGCATCACTCCCTATATATGTAAGGAAGCAGCTTAGCTGTTAAAGATATTAGCTAAGCGGCGCACA
>WQVI01000039.1 GCA_009781625.1 Defluviitaleaceae bacterium
AACCGACCCTTCAAATCCGCCTGTTGAATGAATAACCGGCATCCCGAAAAGGATATTCATTAAAGTAGATTTGCCCGCACCATTTTCACCAATAAGGGCATGTATCTCACCTTTTTTTATCTCGACATTTACATCTTTAAGCACCTGATTGCCAGCGTAGCTTTTAGATACATTTTTAAATTCAAGAAGGTTTTGGCTCATCTTAGCCCTCCCTGCAATTTTATGATGATTTTAGTATATAGCAAAATTGCCGCAAACGGCCCTATTTGTTTCCATTTGCGGCAATCGTCCGTTATTCTATTAGACCTTTAGTAAACAGGTTGTTGGATAGGACCTTAGTAAACAAGGAAATCAACAAGGCCTAATACATAATGTGGGAAGTGCTGCCCATCAATTGTAAGCGTCTCAAAGTAAACAGGAATAGCTTCGCCGGCATTTTCCAGTATGTACGCTTCGGCAAGCCTTTGAAGAGCATCAAGGTCAATTACTCCGGGCTCTTGAGATACTTCGCCATTCATCCAAAGGATGGCATATTCGGCGCCGATGGTGGTCCACATCATGCTTGCAGGTACAGGCCATGTAGCAAGCCTTCCGGCCATGCCTCTGGCGTGTAGGTAAGCCCTGGTTGCTTCAATTACTTCGGCCATGCTGCGAAGAAGCATAATTTCTTCACCAGCATCGTTAAATTCTCCGCTAGGAATATGAGAAGCGATGCCTAAAGCGGCCGGGAAGCCATGATATGGAGAAGGATCGCAAGGCATTGGATAAAGGGCGCCGGTTTCAACAACTTGGGCTATCAGCGGAATTTGCATTCCGCAATTTGTTCCGAAGATAGCGGTGTTAACGCCATGAATCTCCACTTGCCTTGGGATATCCTGTGTCATATGCATCTGAGTAGCCGGCATACCGCCATCGCCCATTGGATCCGGAGCGGTAAGTTCTATAAAATTGATGCCAAGCTGTGCGGCGGTTTCAGCCATAATGTCACGGCGCATTGCAAGCAATGGCATGGACATATGCCTTGGGAAGGAGTAGTGAAGGATTGTTTCAGCACCCATGCGCTGGGCTTGCTCAACATAAGCCACGCCAACTCTTGGCTGGTTAATATCTAAGAGCAAATTTCCTCTTGCGGCTACGTCATTGGTGTTTTCAGCGGGATTAGCCATAACGATGAAAACATCATTGCCCCGCATTTCACGAACCCTATCAACAGCAGCGTTGGTGTTTATAACAGACTGGTTGATGATGATGGCCCTTACTTCGGGGTCAGAAGCGATTTCTTGAAGGATGGTTATCATCATTTCGCCTTCTTGGGCAAACATAACAGGCCAAGTTCTGTGGATAACCCTATCCGAGCCAAACCTTAGCTGCAATGCCTCAGCAGAACGAAATTCTTCTTCGTTTTGGTCAACAGTATTGGTTACGATGGCAATTCTGCCTTCAAAAGGTACGCCATCAGGAAGCCCTGCGGCTTCTTCTTCATCATTTCCGGTTGGTGCCGGTGTTGGTGTTGGTGTAGCCTGTTGTGTTGGTGGAGCCGGTGTGCTTGCTACCGGTGTGGGTGTGCCGCCTGTGCCACAGGCAGCAAGTGCAAACAGCATTATGAAAACGAGCAAACCACTTACCAATCTTTTCATTGTCTTTACCCCCATCTCTTAATAAGTTTAAGTGAAGCGTACCCCACTTGCCTCTAAATCTGGGCTTGTTCCCACTAACGAAAACGCACATTTGCGGTCGATATTTCCGCCACTCCGCGTCACTTCGTCCTAGCGTGCCTTTGGGCACGGTGACGACGACAGTCCTCAGCTCCTTGATTGGCGAAAAATCGCCTCACAAATCTGCATTTTCTTATAGTGGGAACAGGCCCTAGTCTAGAATATGTAGACTACATCTAGTCTAGCACATATAGACCAAATTTGTCAACAGTTTTTTATTTGATACTAGGGCGTGTTTTAGGGTGCAGCATAACAGCTACGCAAAACAGGCCTCATTCATGTGAATGAGGCCTGTTAGCAAAATATTAAATATGTTTTAAGACGTCGGGTTTTTTTCGCTTTTTTGCCGTAATAATGAATTATTAATCCTGCGGTTTAAAGAAGCCGGCCTTTCCACCTTAGGCGCAGAGGGGTGAAGCAGCCAAGTGGCTGCATAATGTGTGTCGCTAACTTTAAACATGGGCGGATGCATTTTATAGTCAAGTTCAATGGCGTTGGGGTTACGCTCTGCGAAGGCATCGCCCTCAGGGGGATGCATCATATTAGGCGGCGCGCCATGGATGGCTTCAAGCTCTTCACCCACTTCGATATCCATATCCGGCATGGATGACATAAGGCTCCATGTGTAGGGATGCTGTGGGTTGTAAAAAACATCATGGGATGTACCGTATTCTACAATTTTGCCGGCATACATTACGGCTATGCGGTCGGCTACGTGGGCCACAACCCCAAGGTCATGGGTGATAAAGATGGTGGATATGTTTCGTTCTCGTTGCAATTTTGAGATAAGTGCCAACACCTGGGCCTGTATTGTAACGTCCAAGGCTGTGGTAGGCTCGTCGCAGATAAGTATTTTGGGGTCGGAAGCTAAGGCTATGGCGATAACTATGCGCTGCCTCATGCCGCCGGAAAATTGGAAAGGATATTGATAAAACCGCTTTTCGGGCGTGGTTATGCCCACGTCGCTCATTAGCTTTATGGTTTTTTCTTTCGCTTCGGCCTTCGAGAGGCCATGCTGCATTGTAAATATCTCGGAAATTTGTTTGCCTATTTTTTTAATGGGGTTAAGGGACGCGAAGGGGTCTTGAAAGACCATAGCAATTTCTTTGCCCCTAAATTTATTCCATTGTTTGTCATTTAAAGAAACTAAGTCGACATCATTATCCATGCCTTTGTATACGGCACTGCCATTTTCGATATCGGCTGTGGAAGCAAGCAAGCCTATTAGTGACCTGGTGGAAACGGTTTTACCTGAGCCGGATTCTCCCACGATAGCAAGGGTTTCGCCTTTATATAAATCGAAGCTTATCCCGCGTACAGCCTGCACTTTGCCTGCATATGTGTTGAACGATATCGTCAAATCCTTAACTTCTAATATTTTTTCAGCATTATTAATGATAATCACCTCGTATCAACTATTTACGCAAAGCCGGATTGAAAGCGTCTCGCATACCATTACCAAAAAGGTTGAAAGAAAGCATTAGCAAAACGATAACGATGCCTGGGAAAACAATCATGAAGGGATAGGCCAGAAGGTTTTGTTGTCCGTTTAACAACAGAACGCCTATGGAAGGGTTTGGCGCTTCTATACCAAGGCCAAGATACGCCAAAAGTGCTTCCATGAAGATAACGCTTGGAACAACAAGTGCCACCGCGGTAATGATGGTGCCTGCCGCGTTTGGCAGGATATGCTTAAACATAACGCGTATATCTTTTGCGCCCATTGTGCGAGAAGCCAGGACATATTCGCGGCTTTTAAAGCGATAGAACTGAACGCGCACGCCGTTGGCCACGCTTATCCAGCCCTGTATCAAAAATAGGAGAAGCAAAGACCTCAAGCTTGAACCCATCAGTATTATAAGCAATATGGCCATGGGGATGAGAGGAATGCTGCCGATGGTCTCCATAATACGCTGCATTATCATATCAAATTTTCCGCCGTAATATCCGCACATAGAGCCTATTATCAAGCCTATGGAAAGATTGATTAACGCCACTGAAAAGCCAAGTATAAGCGAAACCCGCGTGCCCTGCCAAAGGCGGGCAAACAAACATCTGCCCAATTGGTCAGAACCAAACCAAAAATACATATCCGTAGGGTCCGGCGTTATGCCGGCTTCTATATTATCGGCAAACACATAGGCCGCGTGATGATATTCGTTGATGCGTATCCGTAAAAATGGCGTGGCGCCTGTCCTGCCATAATGGTTAAATTCTTCAACAATTTCAACCAGAGCATGTTCCCAATTAGGAAGGTTAACTGCCTGTATTTCCCTGATAGCGGTGCCGTCGAAGATACCAAAATTTTCAAGGCCGGGTACTCTGGGTGGCAGCCTGGTTAAATCCCAATGTTGCTCCGTTACTGTGTATTGGCTAAGGTGAGGGCCTATAACGCCCATAATAACGATGGCCAAAACAAAGATGGCAGCAACAACAGTGACGCGGCTGCGCACAAAGCGCCGCCAAACGTCCTTGCCATATGAAACAGGCTCTGTTTTAAATTCTGCGTCATATATTTGCTCTTCCCTGACAACCAGCTTAAATTGGTCGGCGGGCAAACTTAAAAGCTCGTTGCTTAGATGCTTATCATTTTCAAGCAAAATCGGCTTATTCATCTTTTCTGCCTCCCATCCTGATACGCGGGTCAATGATGCCAAGGGCTAAATCGGCAATGATACTAAAGGATAAAGTGACCACCACGTAGAAATAAAGTGTAGCCAGAGTAAGCTGATAATCGTGAACATTTATGGATCTTATTAATATTCTTGACATTCCGGGTATGCTAAATATTTCCTCTATGGCAATAGAGCCCCATAATATCCCTATAAATAGAAACAGTATCATGCCTATCAAAGGAACGCAGGCATTGCGCAAGGCGTGTCCAACGATGGCCTGCCTATAGGTTTGGCCTTTTGCCCTGGCAAGCAGCATAAAATCGCTGGTAAGGGCTTCCGTAAGCTCTGCTCGCAAAAGCCTTGTTATGTTGGCAATGGGGAAGAAGCTTAGGGCCAATATGGGCAGTATCATAGAATAAAATCTGGTCCAGTTTAAGGTTGCTTCCGGCGCCAAAATGATAGGAAACCAGCCCAACCGAAAAGCGAGGAAATACTGCAACAGTGCCGCCACAACAAAAGGCGGGGCGGATATAAACAGCACAACAAGGCTTGAGGCGGCATGGTCGTAAACAGTGTCTTTCAACAGGGCCGTTGTTATGCCAAAAAACAGGCCAAAGGGCACAATGAGAAGCAAAGTAAATAAGTTAAGCTGTATGGTGACGGGCAAATGCTGCATCAGCACTTCCTGAACGGGCACATTGGCGCGTATCACCAGGGATATGCCAAAATCAAGCTGCAAATAGCTAACCATCATGTAATAAAACTGAACAGGCAGGGGTTGGTCCCATCTAAATCTTTCCATCAGGGCTTCAACCGTATGCTCTGTTACATGCGCCCCGCCGCCGCCGCCGGGGCCGCCGCCAAAGTCAATCAGGGTGCTTAGCAGCGTGTTTGGCAAAGAATTTATTAAGAAAAAAATTATTACCATCGTAACAAAAAATGTTAAAACTAACGCCAATATCCTTTGCAATGTGTATCTAACCATGTATTACACCGCCTTTAGTACGGGCGGCCCTAAAGCCGCCCGTACCTAAAATCATCATGCTAAAAATTTAAAACCTAAGGCTTATTGATTTGCAGCAAACATCTCGTCATCCCATAAAAATTGGAAAGCACCTGCTCTGAAATCAAAATGTCCTTCCGGGATGATGGATGTAAGCCATGGGCTTATAATTAGGCGGTCGCGGTGGTTATACATGGGTAGGAAGGTATGGTCGTTAAGTATAAGTTCTTCCGTCCAGGCATTGGTCCAGTTTCTTAGGTCTTGGTTGTATATATCGTGGAAAGCGGTATCAAAAAGTCTGTCAAATTCTGCTTGGGCTGCCGGGGTTAGTACGCAATACTGCGTAGGATATGAGAAAGGATGCCCATCGCCTATCCAGTTGGTGTTCCACCAGGCTTCTCCGTCCAAAACCTGCCAAATTCTGCGGGTAGCAACTATTTCGTAATCCATAGCGGTACGGAAAAGGTGGTTTTCAAGGGCTACGGCCCAAGGCGTTGCTCTTAAAACTATTTGGAAACGGTCTGCACCAAAAAGGTTTTGCCAGCCTTCTTGGATGGCTTCCGCCCAAATTTGCTCTGCTTCGCCGCCATCAGAATATATCATTTCCATAACAATAGGGTTGCGTCCATTGGCTTCCCAAGCAAGATCAAAATATGCCAAGGCGCGTTCCGGCTCAAAGCCAAATTGTGTTAGCTCGTGGCCGTTAATTGTAACAGATGCGGCTTGCTCGCTTTGTCTGTAAGAAACTCTGACACCGCTTTCGCGATAATCGGCTGCTCTCATTCTGGTTGTTTGCGGATAGAGATAGGCCTGCGGCATAGCTATGGGGAAAGCCGCCCTTACAATTCTTTCTCTGTCAAGGCTCCAATAAAGGGCGCGTCTAAAGTTGACATCTTGCAAAATAGGATTAGCTTCGCTGAAAGGATTGAGGAATATGCCATAGATAAATCCATTTGCGTAATGGAAGAGATCTGGATAGTCGTCAAATCTTCTGGCGTTGGCTCTTGCTTGGTCTAATTGCCCGGATTCAAAAAGCATCATTTGCGTATCTTCTTCCGGGGCGATGACGAAGCTTATACGGTCGGCTGTAAATTTGTGCTCTATGGGACTAGCACCCGCGTCGCGCTTTTCAAATTGTATATATTGGTCGGTTATATATTGAGAAACTCTGTAAACACCCGATGCCATGAAATTTTCCGGCCAAGGGGTTGTGCCCCATGTGTTTATTGTACGGTCTTCATTCCAGTTGGCTTCAAATATCTCGGGATGCACAACAGAAGTGCCCATCCAGCCAAGCCTTTCCATAACATCCGGCACACCATATTGAGGTCTCATTTCGTATATATACGTAATTTCAATGGTATAATCGTCAATTACCCTAAAGCCCGTAACTTCTTCCCAAGGAATTTCGCCGCGGAAATAATCTGCAAGGCCAACCAGGGCAGGAGAATTTTGGTTACGGTTTAACAATGTGGGGTTGACGAGAGCTCTTTGAGAAAACTCGAAAACATGGGCGTCTATTACCCTGCCATCGTCAAAGGTATGGCCCGGCGTTATTTCTATGCGCCATACAAGGCCTTGGTCATCCATTTGCTGCGGCACATCCACCGCAAGGTCAGGCACCCATACCGTCCATTGCAAATCCGGGCAAAGCACCCGATGGTAAAGGTTAGCAGACAAAAGTCTGTGCATGTCATATTCGTTGGCAATTTCATGGACATTGAAAATGGTGGTATGAGGCAGCGGGAAAGGAAGCCTAAGATGCCTCTCTAGTCTGTCTTCGCCTCCTCCTGTAGCACCTGGGCCGCAAGCAGCAAGCAGCGCGCCTGCTGCAATTAACAAGGCTAGCATCGCTGTTAAAGTCCGTTTCATCATTCTGCTCCTCCTTTTTATTTGAAATATATTATAAAAACTTCTTTAACTAAATTGTATAAGGCTGGCAAAGTCGTGTTGTAGGCTGTGGCGGTCTTGTGGGCTTAGCTTCAATATCTTCTCGAAGGTTTCAAGACTTACCCTGCCTACGGAAAACAAAAGCTCTGTATATTCGCGTTTATCCCAGCCATATTCTTTTTCCCAATCGCAAAGTTTTTTCAGGCCATAATAATAGCTGGTAAAATATCCCATCATGTTTTCATGGGCCTGCACTTGCGCCCGGGCCGTCTTGCGGTCGAAGCCCATTTCTTTTTCGTAAAGGTCGCAGGCTTCGCCTATGGTTTTGCCAAAATAATGCAGCCAAAGGTCAACTTTTATGCGGGTGGATGTGTGGTGGCGGCGATGCGTCACCATAAGGGGGTAAAATGGGTCTTCGGCAAAGACAAATTCAAATACCCTCTCCGTGCGCATACAAACGCCCTCAATGAGGGGTATGTATTTTGCCCCTCTTTTAAAGGTTTCTGGTATGGGGTCTATTGAAGCGCGGATAAACTGGACATGGTGGCCCGGGTAGGCTTCATGCAATGTGTTTAGCTTTATCCAGCCATCCGTTACGGCCGTATAGTTGTGATTATTAAGAAACATGACGTGGTAGAGGGGATAGCGCGAGGGATAATCTCCGGAATATCCGCCCCAGGGGTAAGAATCTTTTAGCATTTCGGGTATTGGCACACATTCGCAAATTTCGTCCTCGGGCAGCCAAACATATTCGTGTGCGGCGGCGCGGGTGCGCTTTAGGTAGGTGTTGGCGCGGGCAAACATCTCTTCGGGCGTATCGCATGGCCCCGCATATTTAAACAAAACGTCATTGACCTCTGATGTAGATTTAACAGGGGGTTTAAGTTTGTTGGCAAGTTCCAGAGATTCGGCGCGGGTTTTGGCGTTTTCGTCTTCATACCAGCTTAGCAGCTCGTCTAAATCCACACCTATGTGGTTTTTCAGCGCGTTTCTATATTCTTCTCTGGTTACAGATAAAACCTCATCATCCGCCTTTACAACAGACTTTGGCGCACCGCCTTTTTCCTCAATAATTTTGCGGGTGTCGTCTATGTGGGAATTAAGATTTTCCAGATAGCCATCTATGGCTGACAAAATTTCAGCAATTTGGCTTTCGGGAAGGCCTTTGAAAAATTCTGCAAGTTTTGGTTTGATGTATCCCATGGTTTCTACTGCCTGGGTAAGGCCCACCAGCACGTTTTGCGCTTTTTCGGGGGAAAGGCTGTTAAGCATGGGGGAAATTCCGTCGTGCCAAAACATCGGCGCGGCTTTCATTCTGGCCATCAAAATGTCGGCGCGAAGGGCGTCGGCGCGATAGTCCATGCCACAAAGGCCGTACAGCCTGCCGCCTAATCCGTAAAGGGTTCTCCCGGGGTTTTCGTAACAATTGTCAATATGTAGCTTGATGGCGTCGATAAAATCTGTAAAATGGCCTCTTAGCACGTCATATACAGGGTCATCACAGCCGGAAGCCAAGGCTTGCACACGGCCTGTAAGGGCGTCAATTTCAGCCTGGGCAATGCGCCGGTTTGCTTCCGTAGGAACAAAAGGGGTTTTTTCGTATTTCCCCGAAGAATAAACTTTTTGCGCAAATTGCGCGATGTCCTTGTCTAAAAGACGAAACATTTTGACGGTTTTAGGGTCTCTCATAAAAATCAGCCTCCTATATCTTAGGGCCTATCCCACAATTCCATTTCATCACCTTTTCGGTTAATTTTCCGCTCTGCTACGTCGGCTCATCCTTGTATGTCGTAGTCCTCGCAATGACGGTTGAACCGTCACGGACTTCCTGATAACAACGCAACGTCCAACCGTCATTGCGAGGCCAACGGCAGTTGAAAAGCCAGTGCAGCCCAGGGCCGAAGCAATCCAGCTTACGTCAACGTCAAAATTTATACACATCGGCCAACTGGATTGCTTCGGACTTGTATTACATCATAATTCAACTGTCGTAGTCCTCGCAATGACGGTTGAACCGTCACGGACTTCCTGATAACAACGCAACGTCCAACTGTCATTGCGAGGCCAACGGCAGTTGAAAAGCCAGTGCAGCACAGGGCCGAAGCAATCCAGGCAACGTCTGCATCAACATCAACATTTATACACATCGGCCAACTGGATTGCTTCGGACTTGTATTACATCATAATTCAACTGTCGTAGTCCTCGCAATGACGGTTGAACCGTCACGGACATCCTGATAACAACGCAACGTCCAACCGTCATTGCGAGGCCAACGGCAGTTGAAGGGCCAGTGCAGCACAGGGCCGAAGCAATCCAGCTTACGTCAAGATCAATATTTATACTCATCGGCTATCTGGATTGCTTCGGACTTATGCTATACCATAAATTCAACTGTCGTAGTCCTCGCAATGACAATTCAACTGTCGTGGACATCCAGTTAGCAACGCAACGTCCAACTGTCATTGCGAGGCCAACGGTAGTTAAGAAGCCAGTGAAGCATAGGGCCGAAGCAATCCAGCTTACATCAAGATCAATATTTATACTCATCGGCCAACTGGATTGCTTCGGACTTGTGCTACGTCATAATTCAACTGTCGTAGTCCTCGCAATGACAGGCGAAAAATTTCCTCGAAAATCCGATAAAAGCGAATTACGGGATAGGCCCTACTTCACTGCAAATTTTGTCAGCTCTGATTTAGAAAGGTAAACAAAATGCCCGTCACCCAAATTGTGCATTTCGGGCTGTTCGCTGCTATAATCGTGGATGGTAGGGTCGTATGTAATATAGCCTCTGCCTCTTTCAAAGGCGGGGTCGGGTATTGGTATGGCCGACAACAAAGCGCGGGTGTATGGATGGGCCGGATTTGCGTATAGCACAGACGGCGAGCCAAATTCCACAATTTTGCCGTTATACATAACGCCTACATAATCTGAAAAATATTTTACAACCGATAGGTCATGGGCGATAAACAATATGGTGAGGCCCAGCTTCTTTTTGAGGCTGTTTAAAAGATTAAGCACCTGGGCCTGTATGGACACATCCAGGGCGGAGATGGGCTCGTCAGCTATAATAAGGCTGGGGTTAGAAATAAGCACCCGCGCTATACCTATGCGCTGGCGCTGGCCACCGGAAAATTCGTGAGGGTATCGTGTGATATGGTCTTCTTGCAGGCCCACCATGCGGATAATGTCCACAACACGCTGTGTAAGCTCTGCATCGTTTTTTACCAATTTGTTTATGATAAGCCCCTCGCCGACTATTTCTCTAACGGTCATCCGTGGATTGAGGGAAGAAATGGGGTCTTGAAAAATCATCTGTATCCCCTGGGTAACTTTTAGCTTCTCCTCGCGGGACAATTTGCCGGAAATGAGGCTGCCGTTGAAATAAACTTCGCCCTCTGTAGGCTTGTACAGACGTATGATAGAGCGGCCGGTGGTGGTTTTTCCGCAGCCGGATTCGCCCACAAGGCCGAAGGTTTGGCCGCGTTTGATGGTGAAGTCAATGCCATCAACGGCTTTGACGGTGGTTTTGGTTCGGCCAAAGCCACTGGTAAAATATTGCTTTAAGCCACGTACATCTAACACAGTTTCATTATTCGACATTTCTTGTCACCCTTCCCTTTTTAGTGGCTAATATACTATAACAAGCGTGGTTGAGTGTCGCGAAAGTATGTTCGCTCTTAGAACCTGTTTACTATCTCCATTCCGACGCCTTTTCGGCTTGTTTTCCCCATGGCCGCGTTGCGCGCTCCTAGCAGATATCTTTTTATATGCCTTGGCGCTTTCGCTCTGCGAAAGTGGGCTTCGCCCAGTTTGCGCAGCAAACCGCTGGGTCGCGCGCGCCTTGCCCTGCGAAAAAACGCTCGAAAATTCGCCGAAAGCGAGATAGTAAACAGGTTCTTTTATTATTATAGCACAAAACTAACTAAACTTCAACATAGATTTTTAGGCATCATTGTTATAAACCCATATGCGCAAACACAAACAGATATGATATTGCAACAAAGGGCAGGCCGATGATGAAATACTCTTTTATAGTCGACCGTCTCTTGGCCACTTCCATGGCATATTCTGCAAAAGAAAGGGGCTTTGCGCTGTGGTCGGCATGGCCATGCCGCCTAAATGATATTTTGTAGGCCATATAGGTAAACAGCCTAAACACCCCTATGTTTTTAATCCAGACCCATAGGCCAACAATGATATGAAACATGCCAATGCAAAATGTGAAGTTTGCGGCATTGAAGAAAAAATGCGGCTGCCAGCCCACCCAGGTATAAAATGCGGCAAAAACAAGGCTTATCGCAAAAACTATCAAATCCTTTTTTCTAAACATCTTGTTAATCCCTTTCCTTGGCCTATGGTGCTTATCCTTTGTATTTAGGCATCCAATTGCCATGGGCCTCTATCATCTCATCCACCATGGCGCGTATATCGTCAATAGATAGCTCTGCGGCGGTATGCGGGTCCATCATGGCGGCGTGGTATATATGCTCTTTTTTAAGGGTGACGGCAGCCTCAATTGTGATAAGATGGACATTTATGTGGGACATGTTCATTGCGGCAAGGTGTACGGGCAGGCGGCCCACATAGCATCCGTGGATGCCGTAGTTGTCTACCATACAAGGAACTTCCACGCAAGCCTCTTGCGGCAGGTTTTCAATAAGGCTGCCATAATTCATCACATTGCCGCCTATTTTAAAAGGCACGCCGGTGATGAGGGCTTCCATGATATGGGATGCATATTCATTAGAGCGGCTGTGGGCTATGGCCGTTTCATTAACAAGGTCTTTATATTCTTGCGTCCAGCGCTCTATTTGAGATACACAGCGGCGGGGATATTCGTCCAGGGGTATGTTGAAACGCTCTATAAGCTCGGGATAACGGGCCTTGATGTAAAAGGGGTTATATTCTGCATTATGCTCGCTGGATTCGGTGCAATAATGTCCCAGCTTGTCAATATAGTCGTAACGCACCATGTCTTTATGCTTGCCTTCGGCATTTTTGGCGGCGGCACGTCTTTTTATCTCGGGGTATAGGTTTGCACCGTTTTTGTCCTTTATGTCCAAAAGCCAGCCCATATGGTTTATGCCGGCAATAAGCTCTTTTCGGCCCTCAAGCTTGTCTTCCATGCCCAAGGGTTTTAGCAGATATTCGGAACAAACCTGCACGCTATGGCATAGGCCCACGGTTTTTACGCCTGTATAGCGCAGCATATAGCCTGTTAAAATTGACATGGGGTTTGTATAGTTTAGCAGCCAAGCATCGGGGCAAACCTCTTCCATGTCCCGTGCAAAATCTTGCATAACGGGGATGGTGCGCAAGGCGCGCATTATGCCGCCAATGCCCAAAGTGTCGGCAATGGTTTGGCGCAGGCCATATTTTTTGGGTATTTCAAAATCAGTGATCGTGCAAGGGTCGTAAAGGCCAACTTGTATGGCGTTTACGACAAAATCTGCGCCCCGCAGGGCCTCTTTGCGGTTTTCTGTGCCCAAATAGCTCGTAATTTTTGCCTTGCCGCCCAAACCGTTGTTGACGGCGCTGACGATGGCTTCGCTTTCTTTCAGCCTTTGCCCATCGATATCATAAAGGGCAATTTCGCTGTCATGCAGCACGGGAGAGCACATGCAGTCCCCCAGCAAATTGCGCGCAAACACTGTGCTTCCCGCGCCCATAAATGTTATTTTTGGCATAAAACCCTCCTTGGCTACTTAATTTTGAAATACGCGTGATATTTCCCTGTATCAGCATAATAATTAGGGACAAATTTGCGTCCGTCCAATGCAAATTCAAAATCGCCGCTTTTTTGCAATCTGTTTTCAAAGCCCTTTTCAAGAACGATAAATTCTTCCCCATCATCCAAAGCGCACATAACCAGCGGGCCATAATACAAGGCAGCAATTTCCGGTGCGTCTATTGTTGCTTCCACCCTAAATTTAAAGGCAAAGGTCACTTCAATTATGTCGCCGGATGCAAAATTGTTTGTGATGATGGCATATCCATCTTTTTCCTTATAGCCGGCCACAACCCCGTTAAGCAACACCGCAAAGCCGCTTCGGCTCCAGCATGGTATGCGCAAACGAAGTTCTTTAAAGCCTGGCTTTTCAATTTTAATTAGGGCTTTATGGCCGCTCTTCTCTTCTAAAAAGTCAGATAAAATCGCAAGGCTGCCAATTTGTGGAATGGATAGTTTGGATGGTATGTAAAGGTTGATGAAGAGGGCTTTGTCCTGCACATAATATATGGCATCTTGGTATTTTACATGGTTTTCCAGCCCGGTGCCGTGGCAGCAGGTGTTGGAGAGGGTGTCGTACCCCTTTTGTCCGCCGGGATGAAGGGGCATAAAATATGTAGAGCCGCCAACGGGGCCGCTTTGGTCTTGAGAGGCGGCGATGTGGTTGTAAAGAGCCTTTTCAAAATAGTCCATGTATTCAGATTTTGGCTCGTATTCAAACAATATGGCCGTTAACTTTAGCATATTGTAGGTTACGCAGGTTTCGGCGGTTTTTTCCGTAAGGCGCGTGCCTATTTTATGGGGGTCTTGAAACATTTCGCCTTCGCCGGCGCCGCCAATATTGTAAATATGCGAAGATGTGGCTATATGCCAAAAATTGCGCGCTATGTCATAATATACTTTCTCGCCTGTACGAGCAAAAATTTCCAGCGCGCCAATAATTTGCGGCACATGCTGGTTGCCGTGTATGCCGCCCAAAGTGTCCACATTAAGGGCCATGGGGTAAAACAGCCTTTCATTGTCAAAAAGCTTGGCCGCCGCTAAAAATTCGGGTTTGTCCACAAATTTTTTCAGCCGCGCAAGAGATTCGTTTATACCGCCAAATTCTCCGGCAATATACATGGCCCACATCTTTTGCAGCTGCGCTTGCGGCAGCTTGGAAAGCCTGTTGTATATCCAAATTCCTATTTTTGCGGCCACATCAAGGGCTTTTTCTTGGCCGGCGTGTTCGTAGCAATCAATTAGGCCGGATAATATTTTGTGCAGGGTATAATACGGTGCCCATATTTTAGGATACACCACATATTCTTCCAATTTATCAAATTGTTCTTCCGAATATCCACTTAAAAAGCCATAGCTAAATTTGCCGCTTTCTTCCATGGCTTGTTGGCACCCGGCCAGCCCTTCTACCATATACGTGATAATTTCGCCAAATTTGGCGTGGTTTTCAGTTTTGCCGGCATAAGCCAGGGCCACGGCTGAAAGATAATGCCCCGTGGTATGGCCCTTTAGAAGACATTCGGGCGCGTCCCAGCCTGTCATGGGGGCAGCCCCTTTCATATCAAGCCCGGCCGCCTCCCTAAAGTTGTACAGCATAGAATCCAGGTTGCAAGACATCAAAAATTCTTCGGCCCTAAGGCGGTTTTCGTTGAAAAAGCTTCCTGTTATGCTTACATCATCATAATTGCATTTTTGCGCGACAACAGTGGGAATATCATCCCATGTTTTTTCAAGCCCTGCTTTGATGGTAACAAAGGCCTTGGGCACAATTTTCTCTTCGCCCAGCCCTTCGCCCTCAATTTCATATATCCCTTCAGGCAGCAAGGCAAAATTAGGGATATTTTTCCAAGTGACAACTTCGGTGGACTGGGTGCCGTCGTCTCTTTCAACTATCACCACACCGGAAAGCCTGTATGGCTGGCCTTTTGGCATCTCTTCTCTGATAGCCCTAGCACCGACAATCTTAACATCAGATTTTAAAGCCAAAACCGTAGCAATAAATTCTCGGGTTGCAACTTCTCCTTCGTGGGTGATCGTAGCCGTTAGCGTCACCTCTCGGTTGCCGGCCCCTTCTCTCGGGCGCACAACCTTCCCATGATCATTAATAATATGAGGCATGTTAGATTTCCACGCTATCCCCGCACCGCCCTGGCCTTTTTTAGGCAGGTCTAAATCCGCCTCAACGGTATAAATATTGCCAATGTAAATTCCGTCTGCATCAGCTTGCACAATTTGTTTTGCCGTAAGTTTGCTCAAAAAAATTCCCCCTTTCTTTTTCTCATAATATTAAGTTTTATTATACAACCCCTGCCCAAAAAGCGCAAGAAGCATCCTTGAATTTAAAGCTAAAAAGATGTATAATAGCAAGTTGAAACAAATTCAACCGCAAAGGAACTGCCAAAATGCACATTGTACGCGATATGTTTAGCTTTTTGATAAATTTAAAAGGAAATCCGAAGGCATCTTTGCTAACAGAGCCTATGTGGGGTGTTCCTTTCAATTTATATGCGCCGTTTTTTACCCTGTATATGTTTCAATTGGGGGTGCTGGATGTTCAGATAGGGCTGCTGCTTGCCCTTGGGCGGCTGGTGCAGGTGTTTACCGCCCTTTTAGGCGGCATTGTCACTGATAAGTATGGGCGAAAGCTTGTCACATTAGTTGGGGACTGTCTCGCTTGGAGCATACCCGTTTTGATATGGGCATTTGCGCAAAATTTCTGGTGGTTTCTTGTGGCGGCGTTGATAAACAGCCTATGGCAAATTACGGCGGTTTCGTGGGAATGCCTTTGGCTGGACGATATTTCCGAAGACGAGAAAAAAATTGCACAGGTTTTTAATTGGATGTATGTGGCGGGGCTTCTTGCGGTGTTTTTTGCACCCATTGCGGGGGTATTTGTGGGGCAGCACGGCCTTGTGCCCGTTGTGCGCGTAATTATGGTTATAACTTTCGTCTCTATGACGGCAAAATTTATATTGCTTTATTTTTATTCCACAGAAACAGAGCGCGGCAAAGAAAGGATGCAAGAAAATAAAAATACATCCTTGGCGCAAATGCTTTTGGGCTACAAGGATGTGTTTAAACAACTGATAAAATCGCAAGGGATGCTGCGCGCAATGTCTTTACAATCTTTGGCGCAGGTTTCCATTTTGGTTTCAACTACATTTTTTGCCCTCTTCGTTACCCAAAACCTAGGGCTGCCAGAATCATTTCTCGCCTATTTCCCTATCCTCAGGGCCGCAATTATGCTTGTGTTTTTGTTTGTAATCCAAAACAGGCTTTATAGGTTTAAGCAGCAGCGCGTAATGCTTGTGGGCATCGTGCTATTTATTGCCGCCCAGTGGGTTCTTGTTTCATCCCCCGTTGAAAATTGGGCTTTGCCTGCGCTATACATAGTTATGGAAGCTTGCGCAACAGCAATATTGCTTCCGCGCATAGACACCCTTGTAGCGGGCGCAATAGACCCAAAGGAGCGAGCACGCATCCGAAGCCTGTTTAATGTGGTTATTTTGGCTGTTTCAAGCCCATTTGCCTATATCGCAGGGGTACTTTCGGATGTTGACAGGCGGCTTCCGTTTATGTTAAATGCGGGGTTGTTTGCTGTTATGATATTTTTTGTGGTTGTAGGTATGCGCCACAATGGCTCAAAAAGAAATCCTAAATCAAGTTGAGGTGGCTGGATTGCTTCGGCCTTGTGCTGTATGGGTTTTTCAACTACCGTTGGCCTCGCAATGACAGTTGGACGTTGTATCGCTACGGGATGTCCATGGCAGTTCAAATGTCATTGCGAGGACTACGGTAGTTGAATTATGATACAGCACAAGGCCGAAGCAATCCAGTTGGCCGATGTGTATAAATGTTGATATTGACGTAAGCTGGATTGCTTCGGCCCTATGCTACACTGGTCTCTTAACCACCGTTGGCCTCGCAATGACAGTTGAGCGTTGCGTTGTTATAAGGATGTCCATGACAGTTCAACCGT
>WQVI01000040.1 GCA_009781625.1 Defluviitaleaceae bacterium
AGTTTCTCTTATGGTGTGTCCTTTGTCGATGTGGTTAAGGACAACTTCTCTAAATTTAGTGTCATATGCCATAGGAGTATTATAGCATGAATTGTGGTATTTTGCAAGTTAATTAACTATAATTGCGGGTCAAGCCCGTAATGACGATGCAATTCACATAACAAAAGGCCCATGCCCGCGCACAAAAACGCGCAAGCATGGGCCGATTAAGCTAAAGCGACGCGAGCCATTCGTCGAAGGGTTGGGGTAAATCAGCTTCATCATATGCGTATTTCATGTTTTTTAGGTTGGCAACCGTATCCGGGTGGTTGGCCCCAAGTTTTTTTATCAACACTAAATGACCTTTTTGATACCATTCCAGTGATTTATCATAATTGCCTTGGTAACGGAAAACCATGGCCATATTGTTGTAAGTGGTGGCCGTGTCAGGATGCCCTATCCCCAGCACTCTTTCCCTAACTACCAAAGCCTTTCTATACCACTCCAACGCCTTATCATAGTCACCTTGGGCACGGAAAACCGAAGCCATATTGTTGTAAGTAGTGGCCGTGTCAGGATGCTCTGCCCCCAACACTTTTTCACTGATAGTCAAATCTTTTCCATACCACTCCAACGCCTTATCATAGTCACCTTGGGCACGGAAAACCGAAGCCATATTGTTGTAAGTAGTGGCTGTGTCAGGATGATCTGTCCCTAACAATTTCTCATAAACAACCAAAGCCCTTCCATACCATCCCAACGCTTCATCATAGTCGCCTTGTCTAAAATATACATTTCCAATTAACGAAAGTATCTTAGCCCTATCCTCGGTTTCATCAACTTCATTATCCAGGGCCATCTCCCCATAATCCAATGCTTCCTTAAACAAAAACCTTTCAAATTTCCTAAGAGCAACGCGGTAAAAAGAGTTTGCTATTTCGTTTGATATGCTCTTTGGCAAGCTGCTTATGCTTTCACCGACGATTTCTTGCTTCGCCGGAATGATAGTGACATCGGCAATCTCTACTTTAGGCGGCTGCTTTATTTTTTCCAAGGCAATGTCCGAATCAAAATCTTCGATAAAGTTAATTATAAATATCTCGCAAAATATCTCATAAGTTCTTAATGCTTTATCGGTGAAGTCGTTTTTTGTTTTGCCCTTCATAAACCTTTCGGGGTCAATTTTAGGCTTGATGTCGCTATCTTGTGTGTCCTCGATGGTTTTAATTAAACGCTTCTTAAATTCCTGCCAAGTGAAGGTGTCAATGGATTTTTTAAACTTTCTCATGTTGAAGCCTATCAATTTGCGGTTGTTAAGGGATTTCATAGACTTCTTGATATTTTTTGTAATCAGTTTTTTAATTTTTTCCTCGGGGTTAGTTGTTTTGTTGTGATAAAACGCGACCAACATTGACGCGCCAACGCCCATAGAAAACGAGATGACGGCAGTTATAATAATATATGTAATGTCCATTTGCATCCCCCTGCAAAGTATAATGTATCAACATGTCGGAAACTGTAAGTTTAGATATTATATTACCATTATATATCATAACAGGACAAAGTCAAGCAAAAAGCATTTGCAACCGGCGCGAGCATATGATAGAATGTAGGTGATTCAAATTTTGCCAAAGGAGATGTTGACATGTTATTGACGGAATATTTGGGCGAGATAGAAAATACGGAGCAGGAGCAGCAGCTTTTGCAAGGCCTTGCGGATTTAAAAGACGAATTTGCGCCAGCTGCAAATATACCATTTGCGGGCAAGGTGATAAAGGCCTTGATGGCCCTTGGCGATGCTGAGAGCATAGAGGAATTTAGGCAAACAGGGCACTATGAAAATATCGAGGGCTTTAACATCCATGTGATCAACCTTAAAAAAGGGCAGTTTTCCATTTATCCGGGAAGCGAACACTTGAAGAAGATAGCCATGGTTGCGGCTATAATTGGCGGCGTGTTGCTATTGTTGTGTTTATGCAGAAAATATTGCCGCAGAAGATAAAAAATGCTTGACAGAATTTGTCGGTGGTGTTATAATTGCCGCAAGTAAAACTTGGGCTGTTACCACGAATACTATTGTATAAAGTGGGCAAAACCAAATTTGCGACTGTGCTTTGCGCGGTTGTGGATTTGGTTGTTTATTTTTCAGGACTGTTTCATCCTAAAAATAAGGACTTTTTAAAAAAGGGGTGCGCTGGCGTGAAGGTTTATAAATCTATCAACAACAACATCGTTAGCGCCATAGATGACGATGGGCGGGAAGTTGTTGTTATCGGCAAGGGCATAGGCTTTAAGGCGCGGGAAGGCATGGTTATACCCCGCGAGAAGATTTCTAAGGTCTTTGTAATGAGCAGTCAGGACAATTTGGACAGGTTGAAGGATTTGTTTGGGCAGCTTCAAAAAGAATATATCGAGATTACGGACGAGATTTTGACATATGCTAAGCAACAACTGAATAAGAAAATAAATGAGAACGCTTATTTTACCCTGGCGGACCATATTAGCTTTGCTGTTGCCAGGATGCGCGAGGGTATGCGCTTTCAAAATATTTTGACAGCCGAGGTGCGGCGTTTTTATCCCGAGGAATTTAAAGTGGGGATGTATGCCCGAGGGCTCATTTTGGAAAAGACGGGCGTTGATATGCCAGAGGATGAGGCGGCGTCTATTGCGCTGCATATCCTTAACGCGCAATACGATATCAGTTTTAGCGAAGGCTTTAAGGCCACACAGTTGCTGGGCTGGATTATATCCACCTTTGCAAAGCATACAGGCAAAGAAATAGACCCTGAAAATGATTATGGCGAGCGCTTCATCACCCATCTAAAATATCTGGTGCATCGTATTATCCGCAAAGATGTATCTACATGTGAGGATACCTGGCTTTATGACATGCTGCGGGTGCAATATCCCAAAGAGGTTGCTTGCTGCGAGGCCGTTGCGGCTGATATCTTAGAAGCGCATCAATATAAGCTTGGAACACATCAAATTGGCTATATGGCGATGCATATCAGACGTATCGGATTATAGTATTTGGAGATGATAATATGTTTGGTAAACTAAAAAGCGCATTAGGATCGGAAAAGAAGGATATAAAAATTGTAGCACCCCTTGATGGCGCAGTGGTTGCGCTGTCCGAAGTGGCAGACCCTGCCTTCGCCGAAGAGATGCTGGGCCGTGGCATCGCCATAAGGCCTATAGCAGGTCGCGTGACATCGCCCGTAAACGGTAAAGTTACCCAAATGTTTGACACAGGCCATGCCATCACCCTTACTTCCGACGAAGGCGTGGAAATTTTGATTCATATTGGTCTGGATACCGTAAACCTAAAAGGCGAGTATTTTACGCCTTTGGTAAAAACTGGTGATGCAGTGAAAGTGGGCGATGGGCTGATTAATTTTGACATTGAGGCCATCAAGGTGCTGGGATATGACACTATAACCCCTGTTGTCATCTGTAATTCAAGCGATTATACGCAATTTGAAACGCATATTAACTGTGTTGTGAAAATTGGCGACGAAATTATCACCCTGGGAGGGTAAATTTTATGAAAGCTTACCAAGGACGCGGAATTAATAACGGAATTGCCTTTGGTGCCGCCTTTATCCTAAAAAAGGCCCAGCACCACATTGACGATGCACCCGCCCAAAACCCAGATGGCGAATGGGCCCGTTTTCTTGCGGCCAAAAAAGAAGCGGATAACCAGCTTGAGGCCTTGATGGAAAAAACCCAGCGCGAGCTTGGCCAAGACGAGGCCATGATTATCGACGTACAGCGGATGATGTTGCTGGATGAGGATTTTGACGATGCCGTTCGGGGCATTATATATGATGGCGGCCACAGGGCACCTTATGCGACAAACCAGGCGGGCACCCATTTTGCGGCGATGTTTGCCGCTATGGATGACGACTATATGAAGGCAAGGGCGGTGGATGTTGCTGACCTTGCGGGACGGCTAACGCAAATCCTGCTGGGAGTCTCTACAAACTTGCATCTTACCGCCCCATCCATTATCATTGCCGAAGATTTAACCCCCAGCGAAACCTTACAAATGGATAAATCAAAAATCAGGGCTTTTGTGATACAGCAAGGCTCGGACACTTCACATACAGCTATTTTGGCACGAATTATGAACATTGCTTGCATTATACAATGCGACATACCCCTTGATGAGGCCTTTTCGGGCCAAGAAATGGCCGTGGACGGTGCGGCAGGTATATGCTATCTTGTGGCGGATGATGCAACCCGCGCCAATCTTTTGGAAAAGCAAAAGAATGACGAGGCCAACAAGCAGCAGCTTTTGGAAATGAAGGGTTTGCCAACCATTACGGCGGACGGCAGGACGGTGCGGCTATATTCCAACATAGGCAGTCCGGATGACATTCCATATGTCCTTGAAAATGACGCGGAAGGCATTGGCCTTTTCCGTAGCGAATTTCTATACCTTGGCCGCGATAGCTTTCCTTCCGAAGAAGAGCAGTTCGAGGCATATCAAAAAGTGGCCCAAGCCATGGGCGATAAACAAGTCATTATCCGAACCTTGGATATTGGCGCGGATAAACAGGCAGACTATTTTAAACTGGACGCGGAAGAAAACCCTGCGTTGGGCCTGCGCGGCATACGCATCTGCATAGAGCGTCCGGATATCTTCACAACACAGCTGCGCGCCATCTACCGCGCCTCGGCCTTTGGCAACATTGCCATGATGTTTCCCATGATAGCATCCGTGTGGGAAGTGCAGCATTGCAACCAAATTGCCGCTGACGTGCGCAGTCAGCTTGTTAATGAGGGGCACACCATAGGCAAGGTAGAAATTGGCATCATGATAGAAACCCCATCAGCCGTGATGATGGCCGACGAACTTGCCAAAGAAGTGGATTTTTTCAGCGTTGGCACAAATGACCTTACACAATATGCCCTGGCAATAGACCGCCAAAACAACAAACTGGATAGGTTTTACAACCCTCACCACCCAGCCGTAATGAGAATGCTGGGCGCTATCGCAACCGCCGCCCGCAACACAGGCATTTCCGCGGGCATATGCGGCGAAATGGCCGCCGATACCAAAGTAACCAAGACCCTGATAGACATGGGCTTTGATAAGCTATCTGTTTCTCCTGCATATACCTTGGCATTGCGCAAGGTTATACGAGAAATCGGTTAAAAATTGCTATTTTAAGGAAGGAGTGGAAAATATGAAAGAATTAAGGCACATCATCACGGACGAACTGGGCATCCATGCCCGCCCGGCTGCACATCTTGTAAAGCGATGCAGTGCCTACGAAAGCGAAATAATGATAGGCACGCCGGCAAAAATGGTGGATGCAAAACGCATCATGGGCGTTATGGGCCTTGGGCTAAAATGCGGCGAGGAAGTTACAATGACCTTTAACGGCCCTGACGCAGACCAAGCAATACTTGATTTACAGGCATTTTTGAAAGAAAACTTATAGAATTTTATTAAGGAGGAATTACTTATGGTAATGAAGTATCTATCACGCATCGGCAGGTCTTTGATGGTACCTGTTGCTGTGCTGCCCGCGGCGGCTATACTGCTGGGCATAGGTTATGCCATAGACCCTGTAGGCTGGGGCGAATACAATGTTATAGCACATTTCCTTGTGCAAGCGGGTGACGCCATCCTTGGTGCCATACCTCTGCTATTTGCTGTTGGCGTTGCCTATGGCATGAGCAAAGACAGAGATGGTGCTGCGGCCCTATCCGGCTTGGTAGGCTGGCTTATCATCACAACCCTGCTTTCGCCCGGTTCTGCCACAAACATTCTTGGCGTGCTGTCTCCGGAACATGCAAGAGCCTTTGGCGGCATACAAAACGTATTTGTAGGCATCATCACAGGTTGTATCACAGCGGCATTGTACAACCGTTTCTCTAAAACAGAGCTTCCTACATGGCTTGCCTTCTTTAGCGGCCGCAGAATGATTCCGATACTTACAGCGGCTGCTATGGTTGTGGTATCCGTATTGTTCCTGTTCATCTGGCCACCAATATTTGCAGGCTTGCTATCCTTTGGTGTATTTATTCAAGGTTTGGGAGCCTTTGGCGCAGGTTTATACGGCTTCTTCAACCGCCTGCTTATTCCTACAGGCTTGCATCACGCTCTTAATGCGGTATTCTGGTTTGACTTTATCGGCATCAACGACCTCACCGCTTTCTGGAGCGGCACCGGCGTGCAAGGCGAAACAGGCCGCTATATGGCCGGCTTCTTCCCGGTTATGATGTTTGGCTTACCGGGCGCATGTCTTGCGATGTATCGTCAAGCAAAGTCCGTACACAAAAAGCGCGTTTACGCTCTTTTGGCGGCGGCGGCCATTACATCTTTCGTGACAGGCGTAACAGAGCCTATCGAATTTGCATTTATGTTTGTAGCACCATTGCTATATCTTGTTCATGCGTTGCTAACAGGTATATCCATGTTTATCATCTACAATTTGGGATGGATAGCCGGCTTTAACTTTAGCGCGGGTGCAATTGATATGATATTCAGCATCAATGCGCCTCATCAGCAATATTGGTACCTGCTTCTCCTCTTTGGCGTAGGCTATTTCTTCGTATACTTCTTCGTTTTCACCTTCTTCATCAAGAAGTTTAACCTAAAAACACCGGGCCGCGAAGACGATGTTGACGTAGATGCCGAAATGGCAATAGAGCTTGCTGATAGCGACTGGACTGCCATGGCTACTGGCTTCCTGGGTGCCCTTGGCGGCAAAGATAATATCACCACCGTGGACAGCTGCGCCACCAGGCTGCGCCTTGAAGTAAAAGATTCTACCCTTGTTTCTGACAAAGACCTCAAGAAGTTTGGCGCTGCCGGCGTTATAAAGCCAAGCAAAACATCCGTGCATGTTATTGTAGGGCCTAAGGTTCAATTTGTGGCGGACGAATTAAGAAGAATGATTTAACTTCAATCTACTAACATCCCTCTTATAATTTTACTGCCGCTTCCCCGTTTCTTGTGAGACGGGGAAGTGTGCGTAAAGTGACAACTTTTTGCGGAAAGGGGGTCTTTATGACCACACCAAAGGCAATTTTTCTAGATGTTGACGGTACAATGCTAAGCTTTACCAGCGGCCAGGTACCCCAAAGTGCCGTGGATGCCTTGATGCGCGCCCGTGCAGCCGGCATCTTGCTTTTTGCGGCCACCGGGCGGCATAAAAACGAATTTGAAAGGGTGGCCTGTCTGGAAGACTTGACGCTGGATGGCTTTGTCACCCTAAACGGCGGCTATTGCTTTGCCGGCGACACGATAATTTATAAAAATCCGCTGCATCCGGATACTGTGGCGGCAGTGGTTGCGCATATGGCCCACAGCCCCTTCCCGTGCATGTTTTGCGAGGTGGATGACATTTATATCAACATGATAAACCAACATGTTGAGAATATGCAAAACACCTTTAACATAGCACTGCCACCTGTTTGCAACCCTGTGCGCGCCCTTTCGGCAGATATTTTACAACTGGCGGCCTTTGGCCACGAGGAAGAAGAGACTTTCTTGTCAAGCCTGCCCCATTCAAAGATAACCAGGTGGATGGAAGGCGGCTTTGATGTTGTTAACGAAACAACCAACAAATGGAGCGGCATTTTGCATATGCTGGCGCACTTTGGCCTGGCACCCAGCGAAGCGGCTGCTATCGGCGATGCGGAAAACGACTTGGAAATGCTGGAAAATGCAGGATATTCCATTGCCATGGGAAATGCTGACGATGATGTGAAAAGATGCGCCAATTTTGTGACAAGTCATGTTGATGAGGATGGCCTCGCAAAGGCCATCGAGCATTTGCTGGGAGGCAGCCTATGAAACTGACAAATACGAAGGCGGAAGTCTTTATTCCAAGTAAAATCGACCCCAACGCGGCCCTTGTCCAAACCACAGATCTCTGCATTGCCGCCCATCACGACGACATTGAAATTATGGCATACCACGCCATTGCCGAATGTTTTGGCAGCACCAACAGGCATTTTACGGGTGTGGTGGTGACAGATGGCGGTGGCTCGCTGCGAAGTGGCGTCTACGCTGATCATACCGACGAGGACATGAAGGCGATACGTGCCACAGAACAAAAGACCGCCGCGTGCATCGGGCGATATTCTGCACAGCTCTTGCTCGCGTATCCCAGCAGCGAGGTGAAAGACCCCAATAATCGCGCTGTGGTTGACGAGCTAAAGGACATCATCCTGGTGTGCTCCCCCGAAGTGCTTTATATGCACAATCTTGCGGACAAACATGACACCCATGTTGCTCTTGCACTACGCACAATTGAAGCCCTGCGCGAAATTGATATCAACGCGCGACCCAAGCGGGTTGTGGCCATGGAAGTATGGCGCGGCCTGGACTGGTTGCGCGACGAGGACAAGGCTGTGTTTGACACAAGCGCATATCCCAACCTCTCCGCTGCACTAATTAGTCTTTTTGACAGCCAAATTTCCAGCGGCAAGCGTTACGACCTTGCGATACAGGGCCGCAGGCTGGCCAATGCCACCTTTTTTGCCAGCCATGCAGAAGACCACCTTAACAGCGCAGCCTTTGGCCTGGATATTACGGATTTGGTAAACAGCAATGTCAACCCCGCAGACTTCATCGCCACCTACATCGACAAATTTAAAAACGAGGTTTCCGCGAGAATTGCAAAATTTTCTTGACAGCATATAGTTTTAGTGATATAATGCTTTGGTATGTTTTGGGCCAGCTTCGGCCCATTGCAAAAATTAGGGGAAGGAGGAAAATAATGCCTACATTTAACCAATTAGTAAAGAAGGGCAGAGGCAGCAAGGTTCGTAAATCTACGGCACCTGCATTGCAAAAAAGCCTTAACACGCTGAAAAAGCGCCGCTTTGATGCATCCAGCCCGTTTAAACGCGGTGTTTGCACCAATGTTAAGACGGATAAGCCTAAAAAGCCCAATTCTGCGTTGCGCAAAATGGCTAGGGTGCGCTTGTCCAACGGAATGGAAGTGACAGCTTACATCCCAGGCGAAGGCCACAATCTGCAAGAGCATAGCGTGGTTTTAATCCGCGGCGGTCGTGTGCGCGATTTACCTGGCGTGCGCTATCACATCCTGCGCGGCACCCTTGACACCGCCGGCGTTGCCAACCGCAAACAGGCCCGCAGTAAATATGGCGCGAAGCGTCCGAAGAAGTGAGGATAGCTTTGTTAGTGGCGATGTTGCTGCTGTTGTTTACATTTACAGTATCAGCCGCCAAAAACGATGATATCACCATCACGATTGATGGCATTGCGATGGAATTTCCGCGCGAACAGCCGGTAATCAGAGATGGACGCGTTTTTGTGCCCAACGATTTCACATTTTTTAGCAGTTTTGGCTTTGGCTTCAGACCCATTTCGTATTTTGCTTTGCGATATGAGCCGGAAGCCCATAAAGGCCTTGTGCAGTTTAACTGCCACATGCATTCATATTATTTTTTTCCGCGTGTGGGCGATTATGAAATGCTTATCCAGCCGATAGGCAGATGGGATGATTATTTCACAGTGCAGCTTGACGTGGCACCCTTTCGTTATAATGACGAAGAATTGAGGGTTCCTATGTTGCCGCTTCGCGCAATTGCCGAAGCCGCCGGTTTTACTGTTGAATGGGATGGAGAGACGCGAACAGTAATAATAACAAGCTAACAAGAAAGTTTGCCTTGGTACTAGAGAGTGGGGCAGGGCTTTGCCCTAGTCTCTAGTACCACGGCACCACAGGCTCACTTTCAGAGTGAGAATGAGTACCTGTAAAGGAGGGAAGAGACGTGCCTAGAAAAGGACATGTTCCGAAAAGAGAGGTTTTGGCCGACCCGCTGTATAGCAGCAAGGTCGTCACAAAGCTTATAAACACCATAATGCTGGATGGCAAAAGAGGTGTGGCGCAAGGCATTGTATACAGAGCCTTCGCTAAAGTTGAAGAGCGCAAAGGAACACCCGCGCTTCAGGCTTTTGAAGAAGCTTTGGCCAACATTATGCCTGCGCTGGAGGTAAAAGCCCGCCGTGTGGGCGGTGCCACATACCAAGTGCCAATTGAAATTCGCCCTGACAGACGCCAAGCTTTGGGCTTGCGCTGGCTTGTACAATACAGCCGCCGCCGTGGCGAAAAAACCATGGAAGAAAGGCTGGCAGGCGAAATAATGGATGCCACCAACAATTCCGGCGGTGCTGTGCGCCGTAAGGAAGAAATGCATAAGATGGCGGATGCAAACCGCGCATTCTCCCATTATAAATGGTAGTAAATTTGATTTTGAACGGAGTTGATTAGTTTTGACAAAGAGAGAATACCCGCTGGAAAAGACCAGGAATATAGGTATTATGGCTCATATCGATGCGGGTAAGACCACTCTTACGGAAAGAATACTTTATTACACCGGCAAGACATATAAAATGGGTGACACGCACGAAGGCACGGCGGTTATGGATTCTATGGACCAAGAGCAAGAGCGCGGCATCACCATAAATTCTGCTGCAACGACGACGTTTTGGCAGGATAACCGCATCAATATCATTGACACGCCCGGTCACGTGGACTTTACCGTAGAAGTAGAGCGCAGCTTGCGCGTGCTGGACGGCGCTGTCAGCGTATTTTGTGCCAAGGGCGGTGTAGAGCCCCAGTCCGAAACAGTTTGGCGTCAGGCCGACAAATATATGGTTCCGCGTATTGCTTATGTGAACAAAATGGACATTATGGGCGCGGATTTTCAAAATGTTGTCGGCATGATAAAGGAAAGGCTTGCGGCCAATCCCGTGCCGGTGCAATTGCCAATAGGCGCGGAAGACCAGTTTTCAGGCCTTGTGGACTTGATGACGCTAAAGTCCTACACCTATGGCGGCACCCTGGGCGAAGATGTTATCGAAGGCGATGTGCCCGCTGATATGCAGGACATGGTTGACGAAGCCAGAGCCGTGATGATTGAAGCCATAGCCGCTACAGATGACGACCTCATGGAGAAATTTCTCTCCGATGAAGAAATTTCTGTAACAGAGCTTAAAGCGGCTTTGCGCAAGGCTTGCATCTCTACAGAGGTTATACCCGTCTTCTGCGGCAGCGCATACAAGAAAAAAGGCGTGCAGAATTTATTGAACGGCGTTGTAGACTATATGCCCGCACCTACTGACATTGAAGCCATCAAGGGCGTTGTGCCCGATGAAGAAGATGTTGAAGTAGAGCGTAAAGCCTCTGATGACGAACCTTTTTCAGCTTTGGCCTTCAAAATTGTTAACGATGCATTTGTAGGCAAACTGGCATTCTTTAGGGTGTATTCCGGCACTTTTGAATCCGGAAATTACATCTACAATGCCACCAAAGATAAAAAAGAGCGTGTCAGCCGCATTTTCTTGATGCATTCTGACAAGCGCGAAGAAGTTGGAAAGGTATATGCAGGCGACATCGCCGCCGCCGTAGGCTTGAAGTTTACAACTACTGGTGATACGCTATGTATAGAAGGCAGTCCTGTTGTGTTAGAATCTATGAACTTCCCAGAGCCTGTTATCCACGTTGCCATAGAGCCCAAAACCAAGGCAGGGCGCGACAAAATGGGTATTGCATTGGGCAAGATGTCAGAAGAAGACCCAACCTTCAGGACATATACCGACCATGAAACAGGCCAAACCATCATCGCGGGTATGGGCGAGCTGCATCTGGAAGTTATTGTTGAAAGACTTCTGCGCGAATTTAAAGTTGAGGCTAATGTGGGCAATCCACAAGTGGCCTATCGCGAATCTTTCCGCAAAGCTGTGGATGTTGAGGGTAAATATGTCAAGCAGTCCGGTGGTAAAGGTCAATTTGGCCATTGTAAGATTAAATTCGAGCCGACAGACGCAAACGACCCTGAAAACGCCTTTATCTTCGAAAACAAGATAACCCAAGGCACCATCCCGCGGGAATATATCGCCCCTATCGAAGCTGGCATCAAAGAGGCCATGCAAAGCGGTGTTATTGGCGGCTATCCAGTGCTTGGCGTGAAAGCGACGCTCTATGACGGCAGTTATCATGAGGTGGATTCTTCTGAAATCGCCTTTAAAATTGCCGGCTCTATGGCCTTCAAAGAAGCCATGCGCAAAGGCGATGCCATCTTGCTAGAGCCTATAATGAAGGTTGACGTAACTGTGGCTGAGGAATATATGGGCGACGTTATCGGTGATGTAAATTCCCGCCGTGGCCGCATAGAATCCACAGAAACCCGTAGCGGTGCCATGGTTGTCCACGCATATGTGCCTCTGGCAGAGATGTTTGGATATTCTACCCGCCTTCGCTCTATGACGCAGGGACGCGGCGTTTACGCCATGGAAGTGCATCATTACGAGCAAGTGCCAAAAAGCGTGATGGAAAAAGCGACGCTGAAAGGCGGAAATTAGAAATTTGTACTTGCAAAATTATGGATAAGTAATTATAATGATTATATCGAAATGATAAGAGGTTAATTAAGGAGGAAAAACAAATGGCAAAAGCTAAGTTTGAAAGAAACAAACCCCACGTCAATATCGGCACCATTGGTCACGTTGACCATGGCAAAACCACCTTGACGGCCGCTATCACAAAAACCCTTCATCAAAGATACGGCCTGGGTGAAATTGTAGACTTTGACAAGATTGACAAAGCACCTGAAGAAAAAGCAAGAGGTATAACCATCAGCTCTACACACGTAGAGTATGAAACCCCTAACCGTCACTATGCTCACGTTGACTGCCCTGGCCACGCGGACTATGTTAAAAACATGATAACCGGTGCCGCACAAATGGACGGTGCTATCCTCGTTGTTGCTGCTACTGACGGCGTTATGGCCCAAACTAACGAGCATATTCTTCTTGCCCGTCAGGTTGGTGTTCCAAAAATCGTTGTTTTCATGAACAAGTGCGACGTTGCTGATGAAGATTTGATAGAACTTGTTGAAATGGAAATCCGTGAAGCTCTTGATAAGCAAGACTTCCCAGGGGACGACACACCTATCATCAAAGGCTCTGCTCTGCAAGCTCTTAACAACCCAGAAGGCGAATGGGGCGACAAAATTGTAGAAGCTTTTGAAATTATTGACGAATATATCACAGAGCCTCCTCGCGAAGATGATAAGCCTTTCATGATGGCTATCGAGGACGTATTTACCATTACAGGTCGTGGTACTGTTGCTACCGGCCGTGTAGAGCGTGGCGTTCTTAAAGTTGGCGAAACTGTTGAAATCGTTGGTCTTACGGAAGAAAAGCGTCAAGTTGTTGTTACGGGTGTTGAGATGTTTAGAAAACTTCTTGATAGCACACAATCCGGCGACAACGTTGGCCTGCTGCTTCGCGGCGTACAAAGAACAGACATCGAAAGAGGTCAGGTTCTTGCTAAGCCCGGCTCTATCTCATCTCACACTAAATTTAAGGGCCAAGTTTACGTACTAACCAAAGAAGACGGCGGCCGTCACAGCCCATTCTTCAACAACTATCGTCCGCAGTTCTACTTCAGAACCACCGACGTTACAGGCGTTATCACACTTCCTGATGGCGTTGAAATGTGTAAGCCAGGCGACAACGTAGAACTTACCGTTGAGCTTATAACACCTATCGCTATCGAGCAAGAGCTTCGCTTTGCTATCCGCGAAGGCGGCAGAACTGTTGGCTCCGGCGTTGTTACTGCTATCATCGAATAATTTTTTACGAATACTTTATACAACAAGCCGCCATACCATGTGTTTGGCGGCTTGTTATACTGTTTGGGGGATTTATGGTCGAAAAAGAAATTGCGCATTACAATTCTCTGCCTTATGAATTTGAAGATTTTATGGACGAACCAAAGCTGTCCGATGGCGTTATCTGCCTTAAACTTGAGACTAAGCATCCCGCAGACCCTGAAAAGGACTGGGTGCCCATGTATGAATTTGGCATATACGCCGGCGATGAGCGGGTAGGGGATTGCAGGCTACGCATCGGCTATTCTGAGGGGATGTATTACAGCGGGCAAATTGGATATGCTGTTGACGAAACCCATCGCGGTAAGGGCTATGCCCTGCGCGCGTGCCGCTTGCTTGCCAAGGTGGCAAAACATCACAAAATGGTGAAACTGCTAATAACCAACGATGATGGCAACATCGCCTCATATCGCGTTTGTGAGAAACTTGGTGCGAAGTTTATACGCAAGGCAGAATTGCCAACTTGGCATGATATGTATGAAGAGGGGCATCGCCACATGAATATTTTTGAATGGGATTTGAGACAACAATGAAGAAGTTTGAAAATTTACCACTACCATTGCTGCTGATTATGGCGGCCGCTGGAATAGCTATATTATTTTTTGCCCCGGAAATCCTCGAAAGGCTGCTTGTCCCGCTGGAAGAAAACGCCCCATGGTTTTTTGTCATGGCGGCAATGCTTATCGCGGCATTTTTAATGGCGTGGGAGCAATTTATCCCATGGAAATGGATGCCCGCGATAGTTTTGGTGATAGCGGGGGTAACTGTGGCAGGGCTGCATCTTGTGCCCGAAGAAATAGTACGAAATGTGCAAGACGACATCATGCTGCCAATTATACTTGTGGTAGGACTGTTTTTGATGTTTGTGGGCAGCAGATATCAGAAGAGGCGCAATAAGGCAAAGGCGTACAGATGGCAAATTTACGCCATTGAGGAAAGCGGCAAAGAAGTTGCGGACGAAATTGCCCGCTACAATGCCTTGTCCTATGTGTTTGAGGGCTTTATGGACGTTACGAAGCTGACTGATGGCGAACTGCGCCTTACCTGCACAAGAAGGCATCATGTTGACTTTTACGGAGTACAAGTGCCCATGTATGAATTTGACATCTATTGGAATAGCGAGCGTGTTGGCAATATCCGTCTGCGCATTGGCTATTCTGAGGGAATGTATTACAGCGGCCAGGTTGGTTTTGCCATAAGCGAAGTCCATCGTGGCAAAGGGCACGCCTTGAAGGCCTGCCGCTTGCTTGCGCCTGTCGCAAAACATCATAAAATGACCAAACTATTAATGACCAACACAGACGGCAACATCGCCTCATACCGCGTCTGTGAAAAGCTTGGGGCCAAATTTGTGCGCAAAGCAGAACTGCCGGATTGGCACGATATGCACGACGAAGGACATCGCTACATGAATATATTTGAATGGGATTTGTTGGATACATAATTTTTTTGACAAAATAGGTCTGTTTCTGGTAGACTTTAATATATAGACTTAACATGTACTCAGGAGGTTGAAATCAATGCACAACGAGAATATAACCGACGAAATACGTGAAGAATGCGGCCTTTTCGCTATCTATAAGCATGGGGCAGAGGGCAGCCATCTGGCCGCACAAACATATATAGGCCTTATGGCCCTGCAACACCGCGGCCAAGAGGCTTGCGGCATTGCTGTGGGCCACAACCGCGAAATTTCCTTCCATAAAGATACGGGGCTTATTGAAGAAGTCTTTAAGGATGAAAAGATAATCGCTGGCCTTGAAGGCAACAGGGCAGTTGGCCATGTGCGATATTCTTCCTCAAGCAGCAAAAAATCTAAAGAAAATGCCCAGCCGCTGGTGCTAAATTACGCCAAGGGCCAGCTTGCCATTTGCCATAACGGAAATATCGTAAACGCCGACGTGTTGCGCAAGGAATATGAGCAAGGCGGCGCGATTTACCAAACAACCACTGACACTGAAATTGTCGCCTACACCATCGCCCGCCATCGTATTGGGTCGGGCTCCATCGAAAATGCCGTTTTTAAGGCCATGAAGATATTAAAAGGCGCGTATTCCCTTATTATCATGTCGCCGCGCAAGCTGGTTGTTGCAAGAGACCCTCACGGTTTTCGTCCTCTGTGTTTTGGCATGAAGGCCGATGGAAGCTTTGTATTTGCGTCCGAAAGCTGCGCGCTGGATGCCGTGGACGCGGAATTTGTGCGCGAAGTGCGCCCCGGTGAAGTAATTGTTGTCGAAGAGGGCCAAATGCGTGAGCTGACAGACCTCTGCGGCACTGCTCCCTCTAAAATATGCGTCTTTGAATATATTTACTTTGCGAGGCCGGATTCTACCATACACGGCCAGCTGGTTAACGACTCGCGCCGTTTGGCGGGCAAGCTTTTGGCACAAAAATATCCTGTCGAAGCTGACATTGTGATACCTTTGCCGGATAGTGGCGTTCCGTCTGCCATGGGCTATGCGGAAGAATCCGGCATACCCTATGTGGAAGGTTTTGGCAAAAACCGCTATTGCGGGCGAACTTTCATCAGGCCCGACCAGCTTTCCCGCGAACAGGCCGTGCGCCTAAAGCTAAACCCGGTGAAGAAATACATCGAAGGCAAGCGCGTTGTTGTGGTGGATGATTCCATCGTGCGCGGCACAACCACAGGTATTAATGTAAAGCTTCTGCGGGAAGCAGGTGCTGCCGAAGTACATCTTCGCATTTCTTCGCCGCCCTTCCTATACCCCTGCTATTACGGCACCGACGTGCCTAATTTTGACCAGCTAATATCTCACAAACACTCTGTCGATGGCGTTTGCAAGATAATTGGTGCGGATTCTCTGGCTTATCTAGGCATAGACGATTTGCCTAAAATTGTACCGGATTTGTGTGACACGGGCTTTTGCAATGCCTGCTTCACAGGGAATTACCCCGTGCTGTAAATTTTGGAGGAAAGTATGTCAGAAACGAATCAACGTGAAATAGACCTTACGAATTATTATATAGAAAAAATGGCAGCCATCACGGCGGCGCGGCCAAAGCCGCCAAAGGCTTTGGTTATAACCCATGGCTGCCAGATGAACGGGCGAGATTCTGAAAAACTGGCTGGGATGCTGTCCCAAATGGGATATGAAATAACCGATGACGAAAATGCCGCCGATTTAGTGATTTTTAACACATGTTGCGTGCGCGAGAACGCTGAAAACAAGCTGTATGGCAATTTGGGCCGCCTTAAAGAACA
>WQVI01000041.1 GCA_009781625.1 Defluviitaleaceae bacterium
GCAGTTTCTCTTATGGTGTGTCCTTTGTCGATGTGGTTAAGGACAACTTCTCTAAATTTAGTGTCATATGCCATAGGAGTATTATAGCATGAATTGTGGTATTTTGCAAGTTAATTAACTATAGTTTTAAGGAAGAAGATGGGCTTAATAAAAGGGACAGTAGTTGCATTGCACCCCGTATGCGGCATGGCTGTTCTTAAAAAGGCCAATGAAGATGATGAAGAATGGGCCATCAGCAAAGTGGACGACCTTGGAAGGATAGCCTTGTCAGATGAGATAAGGCAAAGGCTGGGATGGGAAACAAGAACCAAAATTGCGATATATTGTGTGGATGATGAAACAGTTTTTCTGAAGCTGGCGTAGCAGGTGCCAATCGCTTGGTTTACGGGCGGCTACAAGCCGCCCCTACTACACCCATCGTCTTATGTGCGCATCGCTGCAGAGGATTGTAGGGGCGGCTTGTAGCCGCCCGTTTTTATGTGGCGTACACGCAAAAAACCGGGCGGCTACAAGCCGCCCCTACCTGATGTTGAAAGCTTTGGCAACAACGTGCATAATAAGATTTGTGTAGTAGGGGCGACTTGTAGTCGCCCGTAAATCAAGCTTTATATCTTGCCGTTATGGCCTTCATGTCGTATAACAAGCCAAGTCTTTCACATTCTGCGGCAAACACATTCCAAAGCCTCTTTGCTTTGGGCGATGTGCATCTATAGCGGCCGCCAAAGCTGCGGATATATTTTTCTTTCACACCGGGAAACGATGCATCCAGTTTTTCATAAAAATACTCACGGTTTCCGGCCCTCAGCGTCATGCCCATGGCCGGATACACAAATTGCGCGCCGGCTTGCTTTACACGGCGCGCAATTGTTATGATATTTTCTTCGTTATCATTGATAAAAGGCAAAATGGGCATCATTAAAACGCCGCAAAATATGCCGGCTTCGGCCAAGGCATTTAGGGCCTCAAATCTCTCTGATGTGGTTGACACATTTGCCTCTATGGCCCTGCACAAATCATCATCCGCCGTGGTTATAGATATTTTTGCAATTACAGGCGAATGGGCCTGGATATCCCGCAGCACATCGGCATCACGGGCTATCAACGCAGATTTTGTGCAAAGAGCCGCGCCAAAATTAAAGGCATTTATAAGCTCTAGGGCATTGCGGGTTAGCTTTAGCTGATGTTCCAGCGGGTTGTAGGGGTCGCTCATGGCACCCGCTGCCACAACGCCGGTTTTAACTTTGCGCCGCAAATCATCCCTAACAATTTGCAGGGCATTTTCTTTCACCTTTATCGTGTCAAAATCCGCATTTTTATAGCAGTTGCTTCGGCTGTCGCAATAAATGCAGCCATGAGAGCAACCGCGATAAATGTTCATGTTATAGTTTAGCCCAAACCACGCGGAAGGGCTTTTTGTGGCGTACACAATGCTTTTGGCGGGTATCATGGGGATGTCTTTCATGTCATTCCCCAATAATTTTCACCAACACCCGTTTGTCGCGCATTCCGTCAAATTCGCCGTAAAAAATTCTCTCCCATGTGCCAAAATCCAGCTTGCCATTTGTGATGGCCACAACCACCTCGCGGCCCATGATGCTGCGCTTTAGATGGGCATCGGCATTATCCTCATAGCCATTGTGCTGATATTGGCTATGAGGCTTTTCGGGCGCAAGCTTCTCCAGCCAGCCCTCGAAGTCCTGATGCAGCCCGCTTTCATTGTCATTTATAAACACGCTGGCGGTGATATGCATGGCGTTAACAAGGCAAAGGCCCTCTTTTACGCCGCTTTCGGCCAAGGCACCCTCAACATCCGGTGTGATGTTGACATATGCACGGCGGGTTTTTGTGCGAAATATCAGCTCTTTACGGTACGATTTCATGTTTTCTCACCTAATTATTGCCCAAACATCGTCTTCGTTATGGAAAACAGGCCGGAAAATTCTTCGCCATCCGGGCTAAGTATGGAAATTCTTAGAAGCTGGCGCAAGTCTCTGTCTGGGGCAAATCTAAATGTTTGGCTTTCGCCGGCGGCTACAAATTCGCTTGCAAACACTTGCCATTCTCCTCTGGCATCATAAGAATGTAAAACCATCACAAAATCGAGATCGCCTGTGTTATCAAGGAAAATGTTGAGGTTGGCACCAGTAATTTCAGATGCAACCAAAATTGCTATGTCCCCATTAAAGCTTCTGCTAAAGGCGCGCTCTAGGTCGGTTTGGCTTATTTGTATGGGCACTTGCACATTAGCCGCAGGTATCACGACAAAATCTTGATATTCGTAAATTACTGCTTCAATATCAGGCACCATAAGCTCTACCAACAGGCCTGCAAGGAAGTTTACACGGGCATTGCCAGCAAGATCGCCAAGCTGCGCCATATTTTCTTCACCTACAATGTTTTCCAAGGCATCCCCATTACCATTGGCAAGATATGCCCTTGCGGCGGCCCCAAAAGGCAAAAGCACTTCAAGGCTGTCTTCTCCAATTAAGAAATCAAAATAAGCAGGAATTTCAAGGGTGTTTGCAAGCAGTATCATGTCATCATGCATGAAAAATCCGAAGAAAAGGTTTGTTCCCAATGCTTGGAAATAAATGTCATTTAACAGAAGGCCTTTAAGAGAGATGTTGCCCCATTCGCTGACAGGGCTTTGCGACATTTCAAAAACAACGCCGTCTACAAAGTAAAGAAGCCAGTTGTCGCCCTGAGAATAGAAGGCTTGGTCGCTTAAAGTTCCGGACAAGAAATGTGCAATAAGGTAATTATGTAGATAGCCGGCAAAGTCTCGCAAGCTTAAATTTGACCTTTCAAGGTCTGCCACTAGGTCGTAAGCGTAAAAGTCCTCAAAGGCGGGCAAAAGGTCTGTTAAAATTTGTGATATCTCTTCCATAGACCATGAAAGCTCTACCACAGCCGGCACCGCTGCCGCTTGGTTGGTGCTTTCATTGGCATACACAGACATAGCACCAAGGGCAACAAAAAGCATCGTGGCAGCAATAGCAATAAACTTAAACCTCATAAATATTTTCCTCCTTAAATAAAATTTCATCTAAAAAATTATGTTAAAAGTATATCACAAGCCGCGCGATAAAGCAAGGGCATTTTGCGCTGTTGCCAAGCTTTAACAGATGATGTATAATCAATAAAAAACGAGGTGTGATTGATGAATTATCCGCAAATTAAAGAAGATATCGCAGCCCTGTGTGCGGCGCAATTGTCACGATATCCCGCGGCTGGGGCTGTTGATATGTTAAAAATGCTATTTCAGGGAGAATTTGGGCCGGGACATCTTATTGCCGATGGTGCAAAGGCCAGGAAGTTTTTGGCCGAAGAATATGCAAGTTTGCAATCCCCACCACAAACAGATTTTATAGAGCCCATAGGTTTTGGCTTTTGCCGCCTGCATTTGGACGCCGTGAATGCTTTGGGCATTTCTTTAGAGACTTTTTACCGTATTTTCGAGCTTTCTGCCCTATCCCTGCATGGCACAAATGAGGGATTTGCCCACAAAGTTGATGTTTTGCGGGCATTATGTCATGAAGGCGCCCTGCCCTTTGCCGAGGATGAAATTGGCGCCATTCTTCAAGAATCCCCTGCCCTTTTCCGCCACAGCAACGCCTTTCGTGCGGCCTATAGCCCCGCCTATCGCGTTATTAAAGAAGAATATTGCCGCCACATTTCTCTTCTAGCCAAAATTGACGGGACCCTTGCCAAAAATTCCCACACCATCGTCGCCATTGATGGGGATGCCGCTTCCGGCAAAACCACATTGGGCGGCATTTTGCGCCTTATTTATAATTGCAATGTGATACATATGGACCATTTCTTTTTGCGTCCGGAGCAACGCACCGAAGAGCGTCTGGCCCAGCCCGGCGGCAATGTAGACTACGAGCGGTTTAAAAAAGAGGCCCTAACGCCCCTTTTATCACAAAAACCTTTTGCCTTTCGCCCTTTCGACTGTCAAACCTGGGATTTTGGCGAGGAAATTTCATTAACGCCAAACAGGCTAACCATCGTAGAGGGCTGCTATTCGCATCATCCTACGTTGGAAGAAAGCTATAATATCAAGGTTTTTCTCAAGGTAGACGGCACAGAGCAAATGCGCCGCATAGCCCTGCGAAACCCTGCGCCGCTGGTTGAAAAATTTCGCGATATTTGGATACCAATGGAGAAAAAGTATTTCGCGGCACTTGATGTAGAAAATAAAAGCGATATGGTATTTGGTTAGACTTATACCCATAGTAAACCTGTATCAATAATCCTCTCTTAACATTATGTATTGCCTTTCCAGAAACTCCTTGTCCATGTTGCGAGAATAGTATGTATCAATTTGCATAAAAGAAAATCCGCATTTTTCAATGACGCGGCGGGATTGATGGTTGTCTACAAAATGGCAGCAAGCCACCGCATCCAGCCCCAGCGTGACGAAACAATGATGCAAGGCGGCGTTAGCAACCTCAACACCCAAGCCTTGGCCCCAATATGGCTTAGCAATTATCGTGCCAAGCTCTGTAAGGGCCAGATGTGCGAAGCGGGGGTCTTTTGCAGCCCAAGAGCCGTGTAGCTCTAACGACCCGATAACCTTTTGGTCTGCAATATGATACAATGCGAAGCAAATTTTGTCCTCGATATACCTCTCAAGGAATTTTCTGGAATCTTCCAGAGACTTGTGATAATGCCAGCCGGCCATCTCGCCAACACCGGGGACGCAAGCATAGGCAAACAAATCCGCCAAATCCGCCTCAACCCAAGGGCGCAGCAGCAGCCGTGCCGTGCTAATTTCCGTGTTGCTGATATCAATTTTCGCGCTCATAAAAGTCACCCCTTTTCCATTATAGCGGCTTTTTGGGAAAATTTCAACAAAAGTATTGACAAAAGCGCGAAATGGGTGTACAATAGCTGTTAAGGTATTTTACTTTACAGGTGATGTCATGGAAGCAGTGCTTCGCAACACCCTATTATACGACTTTTACGGCGATTTGCTAACCCAAAAGCAAAGGGACATATACCATATGTATTTTTGCGAGGACATGTCCCTGGCTGAAATTGGCAGCAGATGCGGCATAAGCCGCCAAGCCGTAAATTTTTCCTTGAAGCAGACGCAAAAGAATTTTGACGCCTTTGAGGGCGCGCTAAAGCTTGTAGAGAGATATGCCGCCACCAGACAGCATATTGCGGATTTGCGCTGCGCCATCGAAAGTAAAGATTATTCCGAATGTACTAAGATACTATCTGTATTAGACGATATGACTGTGAGGTGAAGCCATGGCTTTTGAAAGCCTTTCAAATAAGCTTTCTGCCGTGTTTAAGCAGTTGCGCGGCAAAGGCAAATTGTCCGAAAAGGACGTAAAAGAGGCCATGCGCGAGGTGCGCCTTGCCCTTTTGGAAGCTGACGTAAACTTCAAAATCGTCAAAGAATTTGTGGCGGCAGTTACCGAAAAAGCCGTTGGTGAAGAGGTTTTGCGGGGCCTTAACCCCGGCCAGTCCATCATCAAAATTGTAAACGATGAAATGACGGCCTTAATGGGCAGCACCCAAAGCAAACTAAGCTTTTCGCCCAAGCCGCCCACGGTTTTTATGATGGTTGGCTTGCAAGGCAGTGGTAAAACAACCACCAGTGGCAAAATTGCGGCGCAGCTGCGCAAACAAGGTAAAAATCCGCTTCTGGTAGCCTGTGATATATATCGACCTGCCGCTATCAAGCAACTGCAAGTATTGGGCGCAAATCTTAACATCCCCGTTTTTGAAAAAGGCGGCCAAAGCCCCGCACAAACTGCCCTAGAGGCTGTTGAACATGCCCGAAGCCATGGCCTGGATGTTGTAATTGTTGATACTGCCGGTAGGTTGCATATTGACGATGAGCTAATGGCCGAACTTGCCCAAATTAAGGACGCTATACGCCCGCAAGAGATACTGTTGGTTGTGGATGCAATGACAGGACAGGATGCGGTAAATGTAGCCGAGAATTTCAGCGAAAAAATAGGCATTGACGGTATTGTCATCACCAAGCTGGACGGCGACACCCGCGGCGGTGCGGCCCTGTCCGTCCGAAAAATTACCGGCAAGCCCATCAAATACGTCGGCATGGGCGAAAAAGTCGATGATCTAGAGCCTTTCCACCCAGACCGCATGGCAAGCCGCATTTTGGGCATGGGCGATGTGATGACCATCATTGACAAAGCCCAGCAGGCCTTTGATGAAGACGAAGCCAAGGCCCTGGAGCAAAAGCTGCGTAAAAACGAATTTGACCTTGACGACTTTTTAAACCAGATGCAGCAAGTTAAGAAAATGGGGCCCATAAAGAATATTTTGGGGATGCTGCCGGGTGCTGCAAACATGAAAATTGACGAAAATGACATCAATGAAAAGGCCATGGGCCATGTTGAGGCCATAATACAATCCATGACACCTACGGAAAGGGCAAACCCCAACCTATTGAATGCTTCGCGTAAGCGACGTATTGCAACTGGCAGTGGCAGAAGCATACAAGAAATTAATCGGCTGCTAAAACAGTTTGAAGAAATGAAGAAGATGATGAAACAACTAACTGATATGGGTAAACCAGGGAAAAAGCGCGGAAAACAGATGTTTGGCGGGCTGCCCTTTATGAAATAATATAATAATAGAAACCGGAGGAAGAAAAATGGTAAAAATTAGATTGAAAAGAATGGGTGCAAAGAAAAATCCTTTCTATCGTATTGTTGTGGCGGATTCTCGCGTAGCGCGTGATGGAAAATCCATAGAAGAAATTGGATACTATGACCCCACAAAAGAGCCCGCTGTGATAAAAGTGGACATAGAAGCGGCAAAGAAATGGATTGGTAACGGCGCCCAGCCTACCGATACTGTGCGTGCTTTATTGAAGAAAGCGGAAGCTGTCCAGGAATAACTGTGAGGTGAAAAATGAAAGAATTATTAGAAGTTATTGCAAAGCGGCTGGTTGATAATCCCGGTGAGGTAAAAGTTACGGAAACAGCGTGCGATAAAGGCAGCGTTTTAGAACTGCGTGTAGCACAAGCCGACATGGGTAAGGTAATTGGCAAGCAGGGAAAAATTGCTAAAGCCATACGGACACTGGTGAGGGCTGCCGCTATCCATAACGGCGTACACGTTTCTGTAGAAATTATACAACAATAATTGGGGCTTTGCCCCTTTTTCTTGCGGACATTAAAATGAATGATTATTTTGAAATTGGAAAAATTGTAAATACTGTGGGTATTTCGGGGGAGATTAAAATTTTCCCTACCACGGATGATGCCAAGCGTTTTGGGTTGTTGGACACAATCAGCATTATGTTGGATGGCAAGCTTGTTGAAAAAACAATACGCTCTGTACGATATCATCGCAATCTCGTTATGATGAAGCTGGAAGGCATTGACGATGTTAACGCTGCAACCGCCCTGCGCGGCGGCGTTATTATCGTGCCCCGCGCCCAAGCCCTGCCCCTTGAAGAAAATGAATATTATATGAAGGACTTGCTAGGAATTTCTGTCTTCGCCGAAGATGGCGAAAAACTGGGCGTTTTGGCCGATGTGCTATTTACAGGTGCCAACGATGTGTATGTGGTAAAAAATAGTGATGCTAAGGACTTGCTCATCCCAGCCATCTCAAAATGCGTGCTTGGCATTGATATTGAAGGCAAACGGATGACCGTCCGCCTTTTGGAGGGGTTGAGAGAGTGAATTTTCACGTTTTGACGCTGTTTCCGGAGATTTTTGACGCCCTCAACCATTCCATGATAAAGCGTGGCTGCGAAGACCATAAAATTGCCATAAACCCCGTAAACATAAGGGATTTTGCCATAAACGCGCGTGGCCAAACCGACGGATATCCTTTCGGCGGCGGCGCCGGCATGGTTATGATGGCGCAGCCCATTTACGATGCCTACAAATCCCTTGAAATCAGCGATGCCCGCGTTGTGTATCTGACGCCCCAGGGCAAGGTGTTTAACCAAACCCTGGCAGCAGAACTAGCCCGAGAGCCTGATTTGGTGCTGCTTTGCGGCCATTATGAAGGTGTTGACCAACGCATCATCGACGAAATTGCCACCGATGAAATTTCTATCGGTGACTTTGTGCTGACAGGCGGCGAACTTGCCGCAATGACCATCATCGACGCCGTGGGCCGCCTTGTGCCCCATGTCATCAAAAGCGAATCCCTTGCCCACGAAAGTTTTTCCACAGGCCTTTTAGAATACCCACAGTTTACACGCCCTCGTGTGTTTATGGGCCGCAAGGTGCCCGAGGTGCTGCTGTCGGGCCACCATGGAGAAATTGAAAAATGGCGGCAGCATCAGGCTTTGGAAGCCACAAGGCGCAAAAGGCCCGACCTTCTGGAGGAAAACGAAAATGGCTAAACGAATTTTGGCTCTAATTGCGGCCATAGCTGTGTTAATTTTATTTTTGGTAATATTTATCATCCCCCCTTGGACCAGAGAAACTGATAATGCGCAGGAAATTTATCCCATCATGCAGGGACTTTCAATTGATGCCATGATACTTTGGGAATCAGACTGGAATTTCGACGGGCAGCCTATTTTTTACGGCACAAGCGATTTAGTTAGCGGCCACTTTGTGCTAGCTCACCACGATTTTTTTGTTGTGGACATAAATGTAAATCCTATATATTTGGCCGACATACCCCATGAAACCAGGGTTGAAATTTTCTTTACAGGGGACATTGATGACAGCTATCCGGCCGCTGTCGACGGCCCTATCCTGCTTCGTGTGAAGGGGTAGAATATGGCCAAAAAAGTTGCAGCAATAACTATCGGTTGCAAGGTAAATTTATATGACACACAGACTCTGTTGCAAAAATTTGTTGACACAGGGTATGATGTGACGGAAAACGCCGCCGAGGCTGCCGATGTCATCATCGTCAACACCTGCTGCGTGACAAATGCTGCGGATAAAAAGTCCCGCCAGGCCGTGCGCCGGGCCAAAAGCCGCGGTGCCATTGTGGCCGTTATGGGCTGCGCCAGCCAGGCTACCCCCGAAAAATACGCGGATATTGGCGCGGACATTGTGCTGGGAACTACTGACAGAAGCAAAATTCTTGACTATGTGACAAACTTCCGCGCGGACAATGGGATAATAATCCATAGCCCCGACATCTTGACCCACAGCGACTTTGAGACCGCCGATATCACAAAAATGCTTGGCAAAACCCGCGCCTTTTTGAAAATTCAAGACGGCTGCGACAATTTTTGTGCTTTCTGTATCATTCCCCATGTGCGAGGCCCCAGCCGCAGCCGCCCCTATGGCGATGTTGTGGCCCAGGCCCGCCGCTTTGTACAAACAGGCCACAAAGAAATTGTGATAGCGGGTATTTGTGTGGCCTCTTATGGAAAAGATATACAGGGACATAATATACTGTCTGTGTTGCGGGCCATTTGCGAAATTGATGGCATCCGGCGGGTGCGCCTGTCTTCCGTTGAACCAAACGTGATAACCCCTGACTTTGTGGACTTTGCCGCCAGCCAGCCAAAATTTTGTGACCATCTGCATCTATCCCTGCAATCGGGCAGTGATGCGATGCTGGCGGCCATGAACCGCAGATACACCGCCGCCCAATATGCGGATGCCGTGACGACACTTAGGAAAATAATGCCAAATGTCAGCATCACCACCGACATTATCGCGGGCTTTCCCGGCGAAAGCGAGGACGATCACCGCCAAACCATGGACTTTATAGAGAAATTGGGACTTTCCGCCCTGCATGTATTTCCCTTTTCGGCGAAAGAGGGCACGGCGGCGGCGAAAATGGCTAATCAGCTGCCTGGGGATGTAAAAAATCGTAGGGCCAAAGAGATGATAAGCCTGGGTGACACCCTCACGGCGGCGCATTATGGCCGCTTTACGGGCAAAACCATGCCTGTGCTGGTTGAGGGCCGCAACGCCGCGGGCCTTTACGAAGGAAAAACTACCAATTATATAAATGTCTGCTTTGAGGCCCCAGACGGGCTTGAGGGCAGCATTGTGGATGTTAGGCTGGATGTGCCACATGCCGATGGACTTTTTGGTATATCAATTTAACTTAAAAATCGCCTCAGCTCGCGCGCGGACACACACTTGGTGCGCTGTCTGTATCCGCGCGCGGCCTCGTTGTTTTAAAGTAAAATTGCTATACATTACAGAAAAATTAAATTTGTGTTGCAATTATTGCAATTATGTTTAAGATGTATTATGATAGAAGTGGAAAAGCATAAAGGTTGTAGCTATTTAACTTTAAGCGTGAAGCGTGGAGGTTATGATGAATCTGCAAGATATATCCAAAAATCTGTCACAGACGCAGAAAATAAGCACCATAGGCAAAGAGGGCAGAAAGTCTGCCAGAGATATTTTGCTTGAGGTTAGCGATGCCCTTATGGACAAGGGCTACGACCCTGTGATACAAATTGTAGGATACATCCTTTCCGGAGACCCCACATACATCACAGCCCACAGAAACGCCAGAAGCCTCATAGGCCGCCTGGAACGTGACGAGCTTTTGGACGAAGTTATCAAATTTTATCTGGAGAACAATTAAATGAGGGCTTTGGGGCTGGATTACGGAGATGCGCGCATTGGCGTGGCCATCTCGGACCCCTTAGGCTGGACAGCAAGCGGCCTTACAACTATAGCGCGTAAAAACCCAATAGACCTTTCCACCAGTATTTCGCAGATAGCAGAAATTGTAAGCGAATATCAGGTGGGCCTTGTTGTGCTGGGATATCCCAAAAATATGGATGGCACAGAAGGGGAAAATTGCAAAAAAGTGCTATATTTTAAGAAGAAGCTAGAGCGCGCCCTGGGCAGCACCCCCATAGAATTGTACGACGAAAGGCTTACATCAAAAAGAGCAAACATAATTTTTGCGGAAACTAATTCGCCTAGGCCTAAAAACAAAGGCGATGTTGATAAAATGGCAGCGGCCATAATTTTACAGGATTACCTGGATTTAAAATCAAAGGAGAAAAAAATGGATTTTGACGAAAGAAATTTTGACGAAGAATTTGACATGGAAGAAGTAATTGAGATGGAAACCATCATCATGACAGACGAGGACGGCAATGAGGTAGAATATATCATTATTGATGAATTTGAACACAACCAAACAAGCTACCTTATCATGGTGAAGGCTGAAAACGCCGAGGATGACGAGGCAGAAGCAGCCATTTTTAAGCAGGTTTCTGCTAATGAAGAAGAATTTGTGCTGGAAGAAATTAGTGAAGAGGAATATAATGAACTGGAAGAAATGTTAAAAGCCAGAATGGCAGAGTTTGACATAGACATCCAGTAATTGCAACGGATTTTATGAATCAGAATGGAGAGTGAGTATTTTTTGGCTTCAAAAAAGAATAAACTGAAAGTTTTTTCCCTGGGCGGATTGCAAGAAATTGGAAAAAACATTACAGTTTTTGAATATGGCCAGGATATTATCGTGGTGGATTGTGGCATAGCCTTCCCCGCTGACGATATGCTGGGCATAGACCTTGTTATACCCGATTTTTCTTACCTTGTAAACAACAAGCAGAAAATAAAAGCGATAGTGCTAACCCATGGCCACGAGGACCATATCGGCAGCATACCATACCTTCTAAGGGATGTGCAATGCCCCATTTATGGCACCCGCCTCACCTTGGGCCTTTTGGAAATTAAATTGAAAGAGCATCGCCTGGACAACACGGAAACTGTGTGTGTTGTGCCCGGCCAAACCATCAAACTTGGAAACTTTAGTGTAGAGTTTATTGCAGTAACACATAGTATTGCTGACGCTGTGGGGCTAGCCATAAAAACGCCAACATCCACCGTGGTGCATACAGGAGACTTTAAAATTGACCATACCCCCGTTAATGGCGAACAAATAGACCTGCAACGCTTTGCAGAGCTTGGCCGCGCCGGCGTGGATTTGTTTTTATGCGACTCTACAAACGTCGAAGTGCCGGGCTACACCCTAAGCGAGCGCAGCGTAGGCGCCATTTTCGAGCAAATTTTCGACAATTGCCCTAAAAACCGGATACTTGTCGCCACTTTTTCCAGCAATATCCATAGGATACAGCAGGTTATAAATTCTGCCGTAAAGCACAAACGCAAAGTGGCGGTTGTGGGACGGTCTATGGTTAACACAGTGCGCGTAGCACAAGAGCTTGGCTACCTCACCATCCCCAAAAATGTGATGATAGAGCTTTCGGAAATTAATAATTATCCTGACCATCAACTGGCCATTGTCACCACGGGATCCCAGGGCGAGCCTATGAGCGCCCTGTCCCGCATGGCTATGTCGGACCATAGACAGGTGGCCATAAAGCCCGGCGATAAGGTTGTTATCTCTGCCTCGCAAATCCCCGGCAACGAAAGGGCCATAGGCAAGGTTGTGGATGGCCTGTTTAAAAAGGGCGCAGATGTAATTACCGATAGCTCCATGAATGTCCACGAATCCGGCCACGCAAAGCGTGAAGAGCTGAAAATTATGCACGCGTTGGTGCAGCCAAAATACTTTATGCCTGTCCATGGCGAATACCGCCATCTAAAGAGGCATAAAGAGCTGGCTGTGGACATGGGCATGAAAAAGGAAAATGTCTTTGTGATGAACCTTGGCGAGGTGCTGGAAATAAACGACAAAGGCGCGCGCCTTAACGGCAATGTGCAAAGCGGCCAAATTTTTGTGGATGGCCTTGGCGTGGGCGATGTGGGCAATATTGTCCTGCGGGACCGCCGCCACCTATCCCAAGACGGCCTTATCGTGGTGGTTGTTACCTACGAAACCGCCACAGGAGAGCTTTTGTCAGGCCCTGACATTATTTCACGCGGCTTTGTGTATGTGCGCGAATCCGAAGAATTAATTGAAGAGGCACGAGAAATTGTGAAAAAAGCCTTCTATAAATGTGAGGAAAAAGGCAAATACGATTGGTTGCGCATCAAAAATGCCATAAGGGACGAGCTTAGAGACTTTATGTGGCAGAAAACCAAGCGCAGTCCTATGATATTGCCGGTTGTAGTAGAAATTTAATAAACCACGGAAGGCACGGAAATACACGGAAAGTTCATAAAGGCAAGAGGTTTTTCCGTGTCAATCCGTGTTTTCCGTGGTTAGAAATGCTATTTAACTGAGGTAAAATAATGTTGAAAAAGGTATTAAATGTCGTTAACTATATATTTGGCAGCCTGTTTAATCTTGCTTTGGCCGTCACCATCGTCGTCATAGCCTATACAGCCACCATCTGGGCTTTCGATTTTGGGCAATATATGATGACAACTGACGATACGGAATATAGGTCGCTGGAAGAAATTGTTGTTGAGATACCCGACGGTGCCAGCGGCATTGAAATTGCGCGCATCCTGCGCGAATACGAGCTTATTGACAACGAATGGCTGTTTTATCTAAATTCTGTCCTCAATGGCTCGGCCAACCATTTTTTGACAGGTCTGTCTTTCAATTTGGACACCGGTATGAGCGAATCCATGATAATGTACCAGCTTCAGCGTATCCCCGAAGGCCTACAAGCCGACGGAACCAGAATTGTCGTTGTGGAAGGCCTTACCAATTGGCAAATTGCGGAACTGGCCTCAACCCTGGGCCACTTTACCGCAACAGAATTTCTTTACGAGCTTGAAGAGGGTCTCTTCTCCCACGCTTTCCTGCGTGACATCGAAGAGCGGCCAAACCGCCTAGAGGGCTTTTTGTTTCCCAACACCTATTATCTGCCCCAAAACCCAACCCCAAGGGACTTGATAAGCCGTATGCTGGACCACTTCGGCGAGGTGTTTACGGGCGAGATGATAGAGAGGATGGAAGAGCTTGGCGAGGCCCTTGGCAGGGAACTTACCATTGAAGACATCATCACAATTGCTTCCATTATAGAGCGCGAGGCCGTGGTGCATAGCGAAAGGCCCATTGTGGCCGCCATCATCTATAATCGCCTGGCGGCAGGGATGCCCCTTGAGATGATAACGACGGTGGTTTACGCCACAAACACCCGGGTGGACATGCTGACCCCGGCGGATTTTCAAATAAATTCCCCTTACAATACATTTAACAGGCAGGGGCTGCCCATCGGGCCCATATCAAACCCCGGGCTAAACGCAATTGAGGCCGCCCTTCACCCCGCCGATGTTAACTATTTGTTTAAAGTTGTTAACAACCATGAGGCGAGGTCCCATTTCTTTACGGCTGACCGCGAGGCCTATGAAGCGGCGCAAATTAGATACAGTGTAGGTGCTGACGAAGAAGATGAGCAAGAAGATTAAATTAGATAATGGTTTACTAACAGAATATTTGGATGGCCTGACGCCGCTTGTAGCGGGACGGTTGGGCCAATTTCAACAAGACGCATATGACGAGGGTTTGCCCATAATTTCTCGGGATGTGGCCAATTTTTTGTGTACCATCCTGGCGGCAAAAAGGCCCAAGAATATTTTGGAAATTGGCTGTGCGGTGGGTTTTTCCGCCTCGCTGTTTGCGCAATTTCTGCCCGAGGGCGGCAAAATTACGACGATAGACCGCTTCGAATACATGATAAATCGCGCAAAGGAAAATTTTGATGCGCTGGGTATTGCCGGCAAAATCAATTTAATTGAGGAAGATGCGGGCCTGGCCTTGCCAAAACTGGCATCATACGGCGCGAAATTTGATTTTATATTTATGGATTGCAGCAAAGGTCAATATATACATTTTTTGCCATATTGCCTGGAAATGCTAACCAGCGGCGGTATGCTTGCTGTGGACGATGTGCTGCAAAACGGCGACGTGGCCCTGGAATTCGACCAAATTACGAGAAGGCAGCGCACTACATATAAAAATATGCGAGAATTTTTGGGCGCAGCAATATCGCTGGAAGGCTGCTTTGCAAGCATTTTGCCCATCGGCGATGGCCTTTTGCTAATTACAAAGGAGTGATGGCGGTTGCAGAAAATTGAATTGCTGGCACCTGCCGGAGATTTTGAAAGGCTGAAAGTGGCCGTGGCTTTTGGCGCGGATGCCGTCTACATGGGCGGCACGGCCTTTGGCCTACGGGCCAAAGCGCGAAATTTTGATGCCCAGCAAATGGCAGATGCCATAGAGCACGCCCACGCCCACGGCGCGAAGGTTTACATCACCGCCAATGTTTTCGCCCATAATGCGGACTTTGACGGCATGGCGGATTATTTCCGGGCGGTGCAGAAAATGGGCGCGGACGCGCTGATAATCAGCGACCCCGGCGTTTTTGGTCTAGCCCGCGACGCCGTGCCTGATATGGAGCTGCACATCAGCACCCAGGCAAATATTACCAGCTATGCTTCCGCCCTATTTTGGGCCAAACAGGGAGCTAAACGCGTAATTTTAGCGCGAGAGCTGTCCCTTGAGGAAATTGCGGAAATTTACGATAAAGTGCAAGGCAAAATTTTGCTGGAGACTTTTGTCCATGGCTCTATGTGCATGGCATATTCTGGCAGGTGTTTTCTTTCCGCCTACATGAATAATCGCGACGCCAACAGAGGCGAATGTGCAAACAACTGTAGGTTTAAATATGCCCTAGTAGAGCAGCAGCGCCCCGGCGAATATTTCCCCATTGCCGAGGACGGTGGCAGCTACATCCTAAGCTCTAAGGACTTGTGCATGATAGCCCATCTGCCGGAAATGGCGGCGGCGGGCATCGCCAGCCTGAAAATTGAGGGGCGCATGAAGACGCCCCATTATGTGGCCGCGGTGGTTAAGGCCTATCGCACGGCTATTGACGACCTTTACAACCACGAGGCCCTGTACAAATCCAAAATACCGCTGTATATTGCGGATTTGCAAAAGTCCGCTAACCGGGACTTTTCAACGGGCTTCTTCTTTGGCAAGCCCGGCGGCGAGGCCCAGGTTGACAGCACCAAAACCCACAATAAGACCTACGATTTTGTGGGTATCGTGAAGAATTATGATACTGAAAGTGGCATTGCCACCATAGAGCAGCGAAATAAATTTGTAATTGGCGACACCGTAGAATTTCTGCGGGGTGGCGGCGAAAATTTCTCTCAGCAGATATTGGAAATGCGTGACGCTGGCGGCAACACCCTTGATGCCGCCCGCCATGCGCAACAAATCCTGAAAATACCAGTTGACAAGCCCGTTGAGGCTTTGGATATAATGAGGACAAGGCTGGAATGATTTTTGGAATTGGCACGGACATCATTGAAATAGCAAGGGTGGCGAAGGCCATAAAGGGCCGCGCTTTTTTGGCGAAATGCTTTACGGAAGCCGAGGTGGCGCGCTGCAACGCAGGCGGCATCACCGCTGCGGAAAACTTCGCGGGCTATTTTGCCGCCAAGGAAGCCGTGGCAAAGGCCCTGGGCACAGGCTTTCGCGGCTTTACGCCTAAGGATATAGAAATTTTTCACGACGACCTTGGCAAGCCCATGGTGCGCCTGGCCAGCCATATCGCCGCCCCGAAAGATGCTGTGATACACATCAGCATCTCCCACGGCAAAGAGCACGCTACGGCCATGGCTGTTATAGAAACGTGATTGAGGCTTGGTGCGCTGGTTTTTAGTGGCAATTGACTTACACCCGCTTGTAGGGGCGGCTTCCAGCCGCCCGTTTATCCTACAGACGCACAACCTATTCAATGTATTATGTCACTGCATATGCGGGCGGCTACAAGCCGCCCCTACGACATATGTACTAC